>NZ_JBEXWT010000126.1:0-21727 GCF_040629945.1 Kitasatospora sp. NPDC005856
TTCAGCGGCAACCAGGGCAACTGTATCGAGGTCGCTGACGGATTCGCCGGCGTCGTCCCCGTCCGCGACTCCAAGGACCCCGACGGCCCGGCCGTCTTCCCGCGCACCCCTGCCCGCGGGGCGTCTGGAACAGGATCGGGATATTTCCCGCACCGACCCGTGAACGACCCCCCTCTACGGTGAACACGCAGCACAACGGAGACCGCACCCACCGAACAACAGCAGGAGAACCGCATGCGTACGCGCCGCCTCGTCCTCACCGCCGCCGCCGTCGCGGCGATCGCCGCCACCGCCACGGCCTGCGGACCGGACAACAGCGACGCGAGCCCCGCTCCCGCCGCCACCGGCCCCGCGGCCACCGCCGCGCCCACCGCCGCCGCGCCCACCACGGCCGCCCCGGCCGGGGCCTCCCCGACCAAGGCCGCCACCCCCAAGGCCCCCGCCGCCGCCCCGTCGGCCTCCGCCACCTCCGCCGACAAGAGCGGCTACGGCCAGGCCTGCGGCGCCAACGACCTGGTCTTCTCCGCGAAGGCCGAAAGCCAGGCCGGCGGCTACATCCTGATCAGCGCCAAGGCCAAGCCGGGCATCACCTGCACGCTCCCCGGCACCCACCCCGTCATCGCGTTCGGCTCCGGCGGCATCGAGGCCGCGCCCTTCGAGCACGGCACCGCGGAGCCGATCACCCTGAGCGGAGCCAAGACCGCCTACGCGGGCATCATGGCCAAGACCACCAAGGGCAACCAGGCCGTCGAGTACACCGACGCCATCATCGGCATCGGCAACCCCGACCCGAACCCGGCGAGCGTCCCCGTCGGCACCACCCCCGTCGACAAGCCGGTCGTCACCAACTGGCACACCCTGCCCAAGGACGCCGTCCCCGCCAACTGACGAAGCATCAGATAACCCAGGGCGAAAGCCGGATGACAGCGCGATGCCGAAGGCCTTCGGTGCGCTGACGGCACGATGACGGCAGGCTCCGGCACCTTCGAGAGGCCCCGCCCCACCTCTGCCAAGGAGCGCCCATGCCGATCACCCTCCGCCCGGGAAGCACCGCGATGTTCACCGGCGACTCGATCACCGACTGCCGACGCCGGGAGAGCGAGGACGGCCTCGGCACCGGCTACCCGCTGCGCGTCGCGGGCGAGTGGGACCACCGGCACCCGGACCGGCCGGTTGATGCTGATCGATGCGCCGCCACAGGATGCGGCGAAGTAGGACGGCGACCAGAAGTGGCACCCGACGCCGACCGGTCACGCCGCGCTCGCGGCGGCCTGGCTGCGCCTGGTCACCGGACCGGCCCTGGCCTGGCTCGACGGGGCCGGGCCGGGCGCGCCGGGGACCTCGCCGTCACGCCGTGAGCCGCGCCGCCACCGGACGGTGGTCGCTGGGCGTGGCGGGCAGGGTCCAGGTGTCGGTGGCGGCGAGACCGCGGGTGAGGACGTGGTCGATGCGGACCAGGGGGAGCGCGGCGGGCCAGCTGAACCCGAAGCCGCCGCGGGCCGGGGCGAGACGGCTGGTCAGCGGGACGAGGGCGCGGTCCTCGGCGGCGGTGTTGAGGTCGCCCAGCAGCACGACCCGGCGCAGCGGTTCGTCGTCCAGGGCCCGGGCGAGGGCGGTGATGTCGCGGTCGCGGTGGGCGGTGGCGAAGCCGCTCACGGTCGCCCGCACCGACGCGAGGTGGGCGACGTACACCGCCAACGGCCCGCCGGGGGCCTGGACTTCGGCCCGCAGGGAGCGGTTCCAGCCCGGGTCGATGACCAGCCGCCGGGACTCCGTCACCGGGTAGCGGCTCCACAGGGCGACGGTGCCGGTGCGGGCGTGGTGGGGCAGCGCCCGGTCCAGCACACCCTGGTACGCGGGCAGGGCCGCGTCGGTGACCTCCTCCAGCGCGACCAGGTCCGGCCCGGCGGCGAGCAGCGCCCGGGCGGTGCCGGCCGGGTCCGGGTTGGCGGCGTTCACGTTGTGGGTGACCACCGTCAGGCCCATCCCGCCGGCCCCGCCCGCCGGGGCCCCGCCGTGCAGCAGCAGCGGCCCGAACACCACCGCCCACACCACGGCCAGCACCCCGCCCGCGCAGGCCGCCGCCGGCGCCCGGCGCAGCGCCGCGCACAGCAGCACCGCCACCGCCACCAGGCCGCTCCACGGCAGGGCGCTCTCCCACAGGCTGCCCAGCCCCAGACCCAGCTCCGGCACCAGCCGGTGGCCGCCGAGGGCCAGCGCGGTGAGCAGCCCGAGCGCGGCGCCCACGCGCCCGCGCCGCCACCGGGGCACGGCCCGCCGGGCGGATGCGGCCCGTAGCCCCAGGGTGCGCAGCCACTGCGGTGCGGCTCGTCGCCGTGGCTCCGGCGGGCCGGGCAGCGCGGGTGTGTCGGGCAGTGCGGGTGTTTCGGAAGGCGCGGAAGACGTCACGTCGTGCCCCCTCACCCTGCGGCGTCCGGCAGCGGAGCCGGGCAGGTCCCGCCCGGCCGGGTGAGCAGTTCGAAGTGCCAGATCTCGTTGTTGTACACCTGGCACAGCCCGTACTTGGCGCCGTGCTGGATCAGCCAGTAGTCGGCGTTGGTCGGGCCGACGTCCACCGCCTTGCCGGTGACGTGCGCGGACTTCTCCGGCGTGTTGACGAACCTGCGGGCCTGCTCCACGCTCCCGTACTTGTTCACCGCCCGCTCCAGCAGCCGCTGCTGGTAGGCCTTGCTGCGCCAGCCGGAGGTGACGGTCATCTCGATGCCCTGGGCCCGGGCGTCACCGGCCGCCCGTTGCAGGGCCTCGCGCAGCGGCCCGTCCAGGTTGCGCACGGCCGGGGCCGCGGTGTCGGAGGGGCTCAGCGTCCGGCCGTCGGGTATCTCCCCGTCCGCCTCGCCGCCGGCCGCCACGGGCAGGGCGGTGACGGTGGCCGCCAGGGTGCGCAGCACGGCCTGGGTGCCCGGCGGGTCCGCGGCGCACGCCCCGGCCAGGGCCAGCACCGTCGCCGCCGAGGCGCCCGCGGCCAGCCGCCGCCGTCCGCGCCGCGCCGTCGCGGCCGTGGCCGTGTCCGTGTCCGTCGCCGTCGTGTCCGTCTCCGGTCCCGTCTGGGGTGTGTTCATTCCTGCCTCCCGGTGTTGCCCGTGCCTTGCCGGACCCATTGGAGGAGGCGCCGTGTTGCGAGGACGTCTGCGCGGACCGATACGTTTTCGATACGCCCCATCGGGTCCAATGGGGTGCGAACAGCGGAAAGAAGGAGAACGGCACGTGCGGGTCCTGGTGGTGGAGGACGAGATCTACCTCGCGGAGGCGGTCCAGGCCGGTCTACGGCTGGAGGCGATCGCCTGCGACATCGTCACCGACGGCGACGCGGCGCTGGAGCGCCTGGCCGTCCACGGCTACGACGTCGTCGTCCTCGACCGCGACATCCCCGGCACCCACGGTGACGACGTCTGCCGCAGCATCGTCGAGCGCGGCCTCGGCTGCCGGGTGCTGATGCTCACCGCCGCCGCCCGCCTGAACGAGAAGGTCGCCGGCTTCGAACTCGGCGCCGACGACTACCTCACCAAGCCCTTCGACCTCGCCGAACTCGTCGTACGGCTGCGCTCGCTGGCCCGCCGCCCCGCCCAGGCCGCCCCGCCCGTCCTGGAGTACGCCGGACTGCGCCTGGACCCCTTCCGCCGCGAGGTCTACCGGGACGGCCGCTACGTGGGCCTGTCCCGCAAGCAGTTCGCCGTCCTGGAGGTCCTGATGACCGCACGCGGCGGCGTCATCAGCGCCGAGGACCTGCTGGAACGCGCCTGGGACGAGAACGCCGACCCCTTCACCAACGCCGTCCGCATCACCATCTCCGGCCTGCGCAAACGCCTCGGCGACCCGTGGGTGATCCAGACCGTGCCCGGCGTGGGCTACCGCCTCATCGACCCCTCCGCCGACCCCTCCACCGGCCCGGGCGAGAAAGGCACCCCACGGTGAACAAGCCCCCTCGCGCCGAGCACCCGCCCGCCGAGCACCCGCCCGGCGGGCACCCGCCCCGCGGGCGCCGCACGGGAAAGCGCCGCCCGGGCAGCCGCCCGCGCCGCCTGACCGCCCGGATGCGCCTGACCCTCAGCTACACCCTCTTCGCCGTCACCGCCGGCGTCCTGTGCCTCGCCGTCGTCTACGTCGGCATGCGCTACGTCCCCAACTACCCCCTCACCTCCTCCAACCCGCGCTACCGCTCCGACGCCCCCTCCCGCCAGGAGATCCTCCACTCCCTGCTCACCGCCAGCGGCTACGCCCTGGCCCTGCTGACCGCCGTCGGCCTGATCGGCGGCTGGCTGATCGCCGGACGGGTGCTGCGCCCGCTGCAGGACATCACCCGCGCCGCGCACCGCGCCGCGAGCGGGGCCCTGGAACACCGCATCGCCCTCACCGGGCCGCGCGACGAGTTCACCGACCTCTCCGACGCCTTCGACGAGATGCTGGCCCGCCTCCAACGCTCCTTCGAAGCCCAGCAGCGCTTCGCCGCCAACGCCTCCCACGAACTGCGCACCCCGCTGGCGATCACCCGCACCATGCTCCAGGTCGCCGCCGCCGACCCGGCCGGCCAGGACTGGAACCGCCTCGTCACCCGCCTCCAGGACACCAACCAGCGCGGCATCGAGATCAGCGAGGCCCTGCTCCAGCTCGCCGACCTCGGCCACGCCCCGCCCGACCTCGCCCCCACCGACCTCGCCACCGCCACGCAAGAGGCGCTGGCCGCCGTCCGCGACGAGGCCGAGGACCTCGGCGTCACCCTCACCGCCGACCTGCACGCCGCCCCGACCACCGGCAACCCCGTCCTGCTGCGCCAGGCGGCCGTCAACCTGCTGCACAACGCGCTGCGGCACAACCTGCCGGCCGGCGCCGGCGGGCGGGTCACCGTCACCACCGGGGCCGACCCCGAGCAGCCCGGCCGGGTGCGCCTGACCGTCTCCAACACCGGCCCGCAGCTGACCGAGGAGGCCGTGGCCACCTTCACCGAACCGTTCCTGCGCGGCCGCGGCCGCACCGCCGAGACCGACCCGACCCGCCGCGGCCACGGCCTGGGCCTGGCCATCGTCGCCGCCGTCACCGACGCCCACCACGGCGAACTCCACCTCGCCCCCGCCCCGGCCGGCGGCCTGCGGGCGACCCTCACCCTGCCCGGCCCGGCGGCGGAGGAGACGCGCTGACCAGGAAGGTTCGCAGGTGCGGCAGGTGCGCGACCAGGTCCAGGTGGTGCAGCGTCCACTCCAGCACGTACGCGTCCAGGTAGTCGGCGGCGGTCAGCACCTGCCCCCGGGTGGCCACCCGCAGGCGCGGGTCGGCGAGTCCGGCGGCCCGGCCGGCCGCGGAGCCGACGTCGTCCAGGTGGAAGCGCAGCAGCGCGGGGTCCCCGTACGCGGCGGCCAGCCGTACGGTCAGCGCGTCCAGCGGGTCCCGTCCGTCCGGCGGCTCCCGGTGGACCTCCCAGTACGAGGCCGCGTCGCGGGTGGGCTCCGCCGGGGACGGGGTCGCCAGTGTGATCAGCACGTCCTGGGCGTCGATCACCAGGTGGCACACCAGGTCCCGCACCAGCCAGCCGGCGCACCCGGAGGGCTCGGCGAAGTCCTCCTGCGCGAGCCCGTCCACCGCCGTCCGCAACGCCGTCCACGACCGTCCGAAGTGCCCCACGGCGGCAAGTTACCACCGCCCCGGGGCACTTCGGGCCCGCCGGGCTCAGGCGGGGCCGGGGAAGCGGTCGATGTTGTGCTCCACCCAGGCGCGCAGGTGCGCCAGCGGGACGCAGGCGTCCACGCCCAGCGCGGTGAGGCTGTACTCGACCCGCGGGGGGACCTCGGCGTGGATCTCGCGGTGGACCAGGCCGTGCTCCTCCAGCCGGCGCAGGGTCTGGGTGAGGACCTTGGGGCTGACGCCCTGCAGGCGGGTGCGCAGCACGCCGAAGCGCCGCGGGCCGTCCTCCAGGGCGCCCAGCGCGAGGGCGCTCCACTTGTTGGCCAGCAGGTCGAGCATGTCGCGGCAGGGGCAGGCCGCGGCGTAGACGGACTTGGGGTCGCTGCAGTCGGGGGCGTGGGCCGTCGTCGGGCGGGCCTTCGGCAAGCGGGCCTTCGTCGGCTGGGTCGTCGTCACCCGCCGATGGTACCCATCGGGTACTGCTTCGGTACCCGATGGGTACCAATGGTCCTTGCGGGTAACCACTACCCCTCGCATACCGTCGCCGACGTGCCACGACGGCGGTGCGCCGCCCTGACGACGAGGAGACCCCCGATGCCCGCGACGACCACGATCCCCGCGACGATGCCCGCCGTTGCCTACCGCCGGAGCCTGCCGGTCGACGACCCGCAGAGCCTGCTCGACGTCGAGCTGCCCGTACCCCAGCCGGGCCCGCACGACCTGCTGGTGCGGGTGGAGGCGGTGGCCGTCAACCCGGTGGACCACAAGGTCCGGCAGAACGCCGACCCGGGCGGCGAGCCGCGGGTGCTGGGCTGGGACGCGGCCGGCACCGTGGTCGCGGTCGGCGCGCAGGTGGAGCTGTTCGAGGTCGGCGACGAGGTGTACTACGCCGGCGCCCTGGACCGGCCCGGCACCAACTCCCGCTACCACGCGGTGGACGAGCGCCTGGTCGGCCACAAGCCGGCCACCCTCTCCTTCGCCCAGGCCGCCGCGCTGCCGCTGACCGCGCTGACCGCCTGGGAGGGCCTCTTCGAGCGCCTCGGCCTGGGCACCGGCGGCCCGGAGCAGGGCGGCACCCTGCTGGTGACCGCCGCCGCGGGCGGCGTCGGCTCGCTCGTCACCCAGCTCGCCCGCGCCCTCACCGGCCTGACCGTGATCGGCACCGCGTCCCGCCCGGAGTCGGCCGACTTCGCCCGCCGGATGGGCGCCGACCACGTGATCGACCACTCGCTCCCGCTCGGCCCGCAGCTGGCGAAGGCCGCCCCCGGCGGCCTCGACCGCGTCTTCAGCACCGTTGCCACCGACCGCAACCTCGCCGCCTACGCCGAGGCGCTGAACCCCTTCGGCGGCATCGTCGCCATCGACGACTTCGACTCCCTGGACATCGGCGTCCTCAAGGGCAAGAGCATCTCCTTCCACTGGGAGTTCATGTTCACCCGCTCCCTGCACGCCACCGCCGACCGGGCGGTGCAGCACCGGATCCTCGACCGGGTCGCGCGCCTGGTGGACGCGGGCGTCCTGACCACCACCGCCACCCGCGACCTCGGCCCCGTCAACGCCGCCAACCTCCGGGCCGCCCACCGCCTCCAGGAGTCCGGTGCGGCGATCGGCAAGACGACCCTGACCGGGTTCTGAGCCGGTGCCCCGGCACACCGGCCAGGTCGAGGCCCTCCTCGCCACCGGCGGCGGGGCGGTGGCGGCCCTGGCCGCCAGGGCCCTGCTGTCCGGGGTGTACCAGCACCACGGCCGGGAACCGGCCGTGATCGAAGCGGTCGACGTCGTGGTCCTGGCCGTCGGCGCCGTCACGGCGGTCCTGATCTACCGCTGGCTGCTGCGGCGGCCGCGGGACTGACGCCCCCGGCCGTCCCGGCGGATCGGGTGACCGCCGCCTCCGCCCGCCCGGGCACGGGACGTCGGACGGGCCGGCTTCCCGCTCCGGCCCGGTGCGGCGTCGAGTGCCCGCCCCGGTGCGGGAAGCCGGGGCCGCCGGCTTCCCGCGTTCGTGTGCGGGGCTCCTGGTCAGGGGACGGGCCGTCCCGTCGGCCGGTCGGTGCGGCGCGGGACGCCGGACGGGCCGGCTTCCCGCGCCGGGTGGCCGTCGAGGGCACGGCGCAGGCGCCGGATCTCCGCGTGGGCCTCGGCGAGCCGGCGGTGGACGTCCGGTGGCGGGGGCGGCGTGCCGGCGGTGCGGCGCAGCGCCGCCACCCACTCGGCCTCCTCCGCCGGGCCCACCCCGCAGGCCCGGACGAACTCGACGAGGACCCGCTCGGTGCAGTCCCGCTCCCCGGCCAGCACCCCGTGCAGGGTGCTGCGCGGCAGGTGGCTCACCGTGCCGCGCACCGCACGCGTCTCCAGCTCGCGCAGGGACGGGCTCCCCGCGCGCAGCCGCAGCCGCCGCATCGCGACGAGCAGTTCGCAGCGCTCCGTGACGTACGGCAGTGCCCGGCCCGCACCGGCCGCACCCGGTGCGACCGGCATGGCCTTGGCCCCGCTCCCGCGCCGGCCGGGCCGGCCGGCGTCGGCGCGCAGCCACAGCCGCTCGGCGGTGCGCACCGAGCCGCCGCAGGCCCGGGTGTAGGCCTCGGTGACCGGCCAGGTCGGCACCGTACGGCCCTCGTCCGCGCGGGAGAGGGTGGCCAGGGAGACGGGCCGGGCGAACCCGGCGGTCTTGTGCGCCATCTGGCTGTAGGTGAGGCCGGAACGCTCGCGCAGGGCGCGCAGCCACCGCGCGAGCGTCCGGACCTCCTTGTCCCGCTCAGCCAGGGCGCTGGTCAGGCGCCCCACCGGCCGTCTCCTAGCGGGCCCGGCGGACGGTCAGCGCCTCGGCCAGGCGGCGGACCAGCTCTATGCCGAGCAGTCCGCCGGTGGCCAGGACGGCGACGGCGGTACGGGCGGGGGTGCCGAACGCGGTCAGGACGGTGGTGAGGAGGAGGACGACGACCACGAGCACGGTGGCCGGGACGGGCACCGGGGTGCCGGGGGCCGTGCGGACCTCGACGCACGCCGCGTGCGCGGCCGGGGGGTACTGCTGTTCCATGCGGTCTCCGCTTTCGCTGGGTTGCGGTTGTTGCCACTCGACCGGGGTCCTCGCGCGCCCGCACGGCCTTCCAGAGCCGGGCGGGCCGGACACCCACGCACAGGGTCGCCGTGTGCCGCGGGGGCGGTCCACCACTTTTACGCCCCCGTTTCTCGCTTTGTCCCACTCGAAGGTGAAACGACGTCAGGAGGAATCCGCAGCTCACGACCGTCGGGCAGCCCGCACCCCGGAGCCCGGACACCTGCCCCGTCCGACCTCTCGCACCCTTTCGGGCTTGTCACGGGAGACCGAAAAACGCCATCCTCTGTGGATATCGGCGGGGTGAGCGCCCCGCACAGGCCCCGCCCCGGGCCCAGGGCCGGAGGCGCCAGGGCCCGGCCCGGTACTGCCACGGGCCCGATGCCCCATGTACGCGGTCTCCCCGGCCGTTGCCACTCGACACCACTCAGGGGAATCCGGCGTGCCCTGTTCCAGCAGGGCGGGCCAGCTGCGGCACTTGCCGTACCGAAGGACATGCACCGCCGGGCCGCTCGGCCCGGCTGCCGGTCGGGCCGGTCCGCCGTCACGGGCTGCGGGCCGATGCCCGGACGATCCCCGCCCGGGGACACGGGCCCGCGCACGGCGCCTGGCCCCCTGCCCGGCCGACCCGTCGGCCGGCCGAATGCCCACCGGCACCTCGCCGTCCTCTTCCCGGCGGACCGCACCCCCCCGCGCGGAGACCGAGCCCGGCGGGCCTCACGAGCCGGTCCCCCGGAGGGCACCGACATCGGTGGACCGGGCACGGTTCGTCCTCGTGCCGGTCGCCCGGCACGAGCGCCGGGTTCCTCACGGCGACCGAGGGGTTCACCGGCGCCCACCGGACGGGAGCGGAGCGTGGAGGTGCCGACGCGGACACGGAACCCCCACCTCCTCGGCCGGATGCCGACCAGGGCCGGCATCGGGCCGGCCCGGCCACGCGCCGGGCGGTGAGGCGCCCGGGGCGTGACGGCGGCGGTCAGGCCGACGCGGTCGGTGCGCCGGGGTGGTCGTCCTGTCGCGCCACGGTCGCCGCCCACTGCGGGAACTGCGCCACGGGCACCGCGGGCGAGGCGGCCGCGGGCGAGGCGGCGGAGCCGGGGCGCAGCGACGCCGCGGGCAGGAACACGGCGCGGCAGCGCCGGCACAGCCAGGTCGCCCGCCACACCCGGTGGAGCCGCTGCCACTGGTCGTAGGTCCGCGGCCACTGCTCGGCGCTCGCGCTGCGACGGCTCCGGTGGCGGGCGTGGACGGCGAGTCCGACGCCCAGCAGGATCGCGGCGACGAGGAGCGCACCGTAGTGGTGGCCGGCCTGGTACGCGGCGTCGGAGCCGCCGCCGCCGCCGTCGCCGTCGTCGGAGAGGAGCGCGCGCAGCCCCAGCAGGCCGAAGAGACCGGCCAGGACGAAGAGGGTGATCGCGGCCCCGCTCGCGCTTCTGGGCTCGGACGGCATCGACAGCAGCTCCCGCGTCGGCGGGTCGAGGGGCCGGTCGGTGTCCAGCAGGGCCTCCCGCACGGTGACGGTCTCGTCCGCCGCCGCGCACGTCGGACAGCTGGGGCTCATCAGGGGGTGCCTCCGGAGGCGATGCGGGACGGACACGGAAGAGCAGGTAGTACAGCACAGGGACCTGACTGCCCGTGCGAGCGGCCCCGGCGCCGGAACGGGGAGTCGGCGCCGCGGTATCGGGACTACCGGTCCTCCGCGACCGGCAGGAGCCCGCGCTCGGTGAACACCTTCTTGGCGACGAAGGTGGCGTTCAGGGCCTTCGGGAAGCCGCAGTAGGCGGCGGAGTGCAGCAGCGCCTCGACGATCTCCTGCGGGGTGAGCCCGACGTTCAGCGAGGCGTTGACGTGGATCTCCAGCTGCGGCTCGCACCCGCCGAGCGCGGTGAGCATGCCCAGGGTCACCAACTGCCGCTCACGCGGCGCGAGTTGGGGGCGGCTGTAGATCTCCCCGAACCCCCACGCGACGATCTGGTGACCGAGCTCGGGGCTCACGTCGCCCAGCGACTCCACCACCCGCCGCCCGGCCTCGCCGTCGATCCGCTCCAGCACCTCCAGCCCGTGCGCGAAACGCTCCCGGCGGACCTCGGCCTCACTCGCGGACACGTTCATCCGTTCTGCTCCTCTCCCGTCTCCCGGTCGCCGACCACCGGCGGCGGCGACCACGTCGCAACCGTAGGACTTGGAGTGCGCTCCAGCTCAAGCCCACCACGCCAACCCGCCTCCACAGGAAGATTTGCGGCTGGACCCCCCTGAAGTGGCATCACCCCGCCCTGGCCGGGCCGAAAGATTTCCTGCGCACCAACCGCCCGACGGGACGGCGCCGTGTGCCGGGGTAGCATCGCCCGTCCGTTCCCGGCGGCCGCGGCCCCGGGCTTCGCGAGATGGAGCAGCCGTGTCATCGAACGTCTTCCGCAGCGGCATCGGACGGCTGCTCCTCGACCGTGGGCCCGATGGGCTGAGGGTCTGGAGCGTGGCCCGGACACCGAGGAGTGCGCTGTACGGCACCCCCGTCGAGGCCAACATCCTGCTCGAAGGAACCGACGACCTCGACCGGGCCGATCTTCCCCTGGTCTGCGAGGTGCTCGGCAGGGTCGACCACTACATCGAGACGGGGATCCGCTTCGTGCGCGAGGAGTTGCAGGCCGACCCGGCCTTCTTCGGCCTCACCGAGGAGCAGTCGCGGCCCTACCTGGGCCTGCCCGCCGAGGACTTCCCGCTGGACTCCCCACAGCTCAACTTCCACCTCGACGAGTGGCACCTGCGGTTCGCCGAGGGGCGCCTGCCGATCTGCGAGCCCTACGGCCTCTCGGTCGTGTTCGACGGCCGGCGGCCGGTGAGGGTGGAGGACTTGAGCGAGGCCACGGCCGGGGACGCCGAAGGCGCCGACGACCCGGGGCGACAGGGAACCTGAGCCGCTGCCGGCGCCCGCGCGGGCAGGCGCCGCCGGCCGTTCACGGGGCGGAGCGGGAAGTCGGCGGGTCCGACTTCCGGTGCCGGGCCGGTGCCGGCCGGCCGCGTCGCTGTCGGCCGCGTCGCGTCGGCCGTGACCCGCCCGTTGGTCCGCCGGCCGCGCGCCGGGCCCGCGGCGAGGTGCCGCCCCAGGAAGAGCTGACACAGAGCCCGGACGCGGCGTCGGACGCGGCGGCAGGGACAGCGGCTTCCGTCTTCCCTCAGGGGAGCGCGCCGCGTGTGTCCGGTGCGAGCGGGGGAGCGCCGTGGGCGGTGCGGTGGTGGCTGGGGGTGGTTCCGTAGTGGTCCAGGAACACCTGCCTCATCGTCTCGCCGGAGCTGAATCCGCATCGTCTCGCGACCGACGCCAGGGGCAGGGCGGTGGAGACGAGGAGGTGTGCGGCGGCTTCGGCCCGGGCGGTGCGAACGTACTGGGCCGGTGTCCGTCCGAGCTGGTCGAGGAACAGGCGCGACAGGTGGCGCCCGCTGACTCCCACCCGTGCGGCGAGCGTGGTGGTGGCGAGGTCGCCGTCGAGGTGGGCGGTGATGTGTTCGACGGCCTGCCGCACGGTCCGGTGCTCGGGGGCCGGAGCGTCGACGAACATGCTGATCTGGGCCTGGTTGCCGGGCCGTTGCAGGTAGGTCACCATCATCCGGGCCAGCCTGCGGGCGAGTTCCGGACCATGGTCCTCCTCGACGAACGCCAGGGCGAGGTCGAGCGCGCCGGTGACGCCGGCCGACGTGCAGACGTGTCCGTCACGGAGGTACAGCGGCCCGGCGTCGACGTGGACGGCCGGGTGGTGCTGCGCGAGGTCGCGGGCGAAGGCCCAGTGGGTCGTGGCATGCCGTCCGTCGAGCAGCCCGGCCGCCGCCAGCACGCTGGACCCCGTGCACACCGATGCGACCCGACGGCCGAGGCCGGCCAGGCGGCGCACGTGCTCGACCAGCCCGGAGTCCTTCGCCGCGGCGGCGTGGCCCGGCCCGCCGACGACCAGCAGTGTGTCGACCGGGCCGCGGGTACGCTCCAACACCCCCTGCGCCGCCAGAACCAGACCTGAGGAGCAGCGCACGGGACGGCCCTGCGCGGTCACCAGGGACACGTCGTAGGGAGGACTCGCGCCCAGGCGGTTCGCCCCGTCGAAGGCGCTGGTCACGGAGGCGATCTCGACGAGCTCCGCATCGTCGTAGGCCACGACCACCACGCGGTGGCGGACAGCTGTCGTCATGCCCGCGACCCTACCGAACCCGTCCGAAGGACAGGCATCCCAGGATTCCGGACACAGGAGTCCCCGCGCGCCCGACCGCGGGGGAAGCGGGGTGAGAGTTGCCGGGGCGGCAGCCCGCTGCCAGGCCCTCGGCCCCCACTGACTCCAGGAGTCCCCTCATGACCGGAACGTCGCCCGATCCGTCCACGGACCCGGTGAAGACCATCGCCTTCGTGCTCTACCCGGGGCTCACTCCGCTCGACATCGTCGGCCCGCTGCAGGTCTTCGCAGCACTGGCCGATCTCGTTCCCGGCTACCGCACGGTCGTGGTCGGCGAGCGAATCGAGCCGATGCCGAGCGACACCCCGCTGTCCCTGGTCCCCAGCCACACCTTCGACGGGATACCGGACCCCCACGCACTGATCGTCCCCGGCGGCCTCGTCCCCACCCTGGCCGCGATGGCCGACGAAAGCCTGCTGCGCAACCTGCGCGAGACCGCAGCCCGCTCCCGGGTCGTCGGCTCGGTGTGCACCGGCTCCCTGCTGCTCGCGGCAGCGGGGCTCCTGGAGGGCCGCCAGGCCACCACCCACTGGATGTACCGCGACCTGCTCCCCCGCTTCGGGGCGACGCCCGTCACCCGGCGCTGGGTCGAGGACGGGCACGTCATCACCGCCGCCGGGGTCTCGGCCGGCATCGACATGGCACTGCACCTGGTCGGCCGCCTCGCCGGCCACGACGTCGCACGCACGGTCCAGCTGTTCATCGAGTACGACCCCGAACCGCCCTTCGGCGCGATCGACTGGACCGCTGCCGGCGCCGGCCAGTACGCGCCTTTCGCCCGCCAACTGCTCGACACGGCCCTCTCCGACCACCCCGACCTCTTGGCGCGCCTGACCTCCTGACACCGGCGTCGAGTCGCCGGGGGTGCCTCTGCGTTCCCGACCCGCGGGGAGAGGCCTTGCCGGCTCGGGCAACCGACCCGTCGCCGCCTCGGCGGGCTCCTCCGCCACCACCTCCACGGCCCTGGTGAGGAGCTTCACGCGGGCTGGGGCGGGCGCGGCGCGTGGGTGGAGTGGGAAGTCGGCGGGGCCGACCTCCTGTGCGGAGCTGGGGAGTTGGTGGGTGGCTGCCCACTCGGGCGGAGGGTGTGCCCGTGTGGGGTGGAGCGGGAAGTCGGCGGGTCCGACTTCCCGCGTCGGTGGGCGGGGAGCCGATCGCCTCGGCTCCCCGCCCCGCCTGTGTGCGGGTGCGTCAGGCGCGGTGGTACTGGACGGGGGTGGTGACCTCGCCGCCGAGCTCGGCGGCGGCCTGGCGGGCCCAGGAGGGGTTGCGCAGCAGTTCGCGGCCGATCAGGACGGCGTCGGCGTGGCCGTCGGCGAGGATGGCCTGGGCCTGGGCGGCCTCGGTGATCAGGCCGACGGCGGCCACCGGCAGGTCGGTCTCGCGGCGCACGCTCTCGGCGAAGGGCACCTGGAAGCCGGGCGCGGCCTCGATCCGGGCGTCGGGGACGATGCCGCCGGTGGAGACGTCGAGCAGGTCGACGCCGTGGGCCCGCAGCTCCTTGGCGAGGCGGACGGTGTCCTCGGAGGTCCAGCCCTCGCGCCCGTCCTGCGGGTCCTCGGTGAGCCAGTCGGTCGCGGAGACGCGGAAGAAGACCGGCAGGTCCTCGGGCCACACCGCGCGGACGGCGTCGACGACCTCCAGCGCGAAGCGGATGCGGCCCTCGAAGGAGCCGCCGTAGCCGTCGGTGCGGTGGTTGGACGCGGGGGAGAGGAACTGGTGGACCAGGTAGCCGTGGGCGCCGTGGACCTCGGCGACCTGGAAGCCGGCGTCGAGCGAGCGCCGGGCGGCGTCGGCGAACTGCCGCACGATCTCGCCGATCTGCTCCTCGCTCAGCTCGTCCGGGGTGGTGTGGGCGGAGGAGAAGGCCTCGGCGCTGGGGCCGACCGGGGTCCAGCCGTGCTCCTCGCCCGGGGCGACGGGGCGGCCGCGGTCGACCCAGGTGCGCTCGGTGGAGGCCTTGCGGCCGGCGTGGGCGAGCTGGATCGCGGGGACGGTGCCCTGGCTCTTCAGGAAGGAGGTGATCCGGCGGAAGGCCGCGGCCTGCTCGTCGTTCCAGATGCCGAGGTCGTACGGGCTGATGCGCCCCTCGGGGCTGACGGCGGTGGCCTCGGTGATGATCAGCCCGGTGCCGCCGGCGGCGCGGGCCGCGAGGTGGGTGAAGTGCCAGTCGGTCGGCACGCCGGCCGCCTCGCCGTTCGGCGCGGCGCTGTACTGGCACATCGCCGGCATCCAGATCCGGTTGGAGACGGTCAGGGACCGCAGGGTGAGGGGGGCGAAGAGAGAGGTGCTCATGTCGTACTCCCGGTGGGGTCGGCTGACGCCAGAACGGAGGGGCGAAGCTAGGGCGAGCATGCAACTTTTGCAGCTGCATTTACATTCGCAAACAATAGTTGCGCGCGCACGGAGTTGCAAGGGTCCCCCGGCGCTGGCCCGCGAACTGGGCGAGGAGCTCGGCACGGCCCCGGTCGACCCCGCCACCTCACCGACATCCGCGCCACGCCGCCTCGAAGCGCGGCGACCTGGCCTGACGAGGAGCAGGGCCGGGCCGCGCCCGCAGGACGCCGGACGGCGCCGCCCGGGAGAACCGGGCGGCGCCGTCGAAACGGGACGCGTGCCGTACGCGTGCCGTACGAGCCGACCCGCCGTCAGCGCGCCGTCTGCGGCACCCGCTGGGCCGGAACCGCGCCACGGGCGCCGCGCGCACCGGCACCGGAGGCGGCGACACCTGCGGAGGCGGCCGCCGGGGAGGCGCCGAGCGCGGTGCCGCGCGTCTCCTCGGCCCACAGGACGCAGACCAGCAGGCCGACGGCGGTGGTCCCGGCGGCGATCAGCATGGTCGGGCCGGTGCCGAGCCCGGTCAGCGACAGCGGCAGCAGGTAGGTGCCGACGGCCGCGCCGATCCGGCTGACCGAGGTGGCCACGCCCACGGCGGTGGCCCGGATCTCGGTCGGGAACAGCTCGTTGGGGTACGTCCAGTCGAGCACGTTCGGCCCGCCGCACAGGAAGGCGTACGCGCACAGCGCCAGCAGCGCCACCGCGGCCGGGGCGGTGGGCCACACGCCCAGCAGCGCCAGCGGGACGGTCATCAGCGCGAAGGACCAGATGATGACGGGCCGCCGGCCGCGGGTGTCGATCAGGCGCAGCGCCGGGTAGCAGCCGAGCAGGAAGACCAGGCTGATCAGGCCGGTGCCCAGGGTCTCCATCACGGTGCCGCCCGGCATGCCGAAGGAGGAGAGGATCTGCGGGCCGAAGGTGAGCATCGCGAACAGCGGGCCGACCTGGCACAGGAAGAACAGGCCGCAGAACAGGGTGCGGCGCCGGTAGGGCTGGGTCATCAGCAGGCGCAGCCCGGCGGGGCGGCCGCGCTCGGCCGGATCGGGCATCAGCTCCCGGCCGTCCACGCGCACGCCCAGGTGCTTCTCGACCACGCGCACCGCGTCACCGACCCGCCCGTTGGCGGCCAGCCAGCGCGGGGACTCCGGCGAGCCGCGCCGGATCACCAGGAACACCACGCACAGCACCGTCGAACTCGCCAGCATCCACCGCCAGCTGCCCGGCCCGGCCAGCTCCAGGAACAGGTAGCCCACCACGTAGGCGAGCACGGAACCGGCGTACCAGGCGATGATCTGCTTGCCGAGAAGCCGGCCGCGGTGCTTGGCGGGCAGCCACTCGGCGAGCAGCGAGGTGGCGATGGGGTAGTCGGCGGCCACGGCCATGCCGAGCACGAAGCGCAGCACGGTGATCGCCCACACCGCGTCGACCCAGAAGGAGAGCACCGAGCAGGCGACCATCACGAGCAGGTCGGCGGTGTACATCACCTCCCGGCCGATCTTGTCGGTCAGCACGCCGAAGAGCGCGCCGCCGACGAACATCCCGATCAGCGCGGCGGCGCCGATCAGGCTGACCTCGGCGGTGGACAGCCCGAGGTCCGGGCGCATCCCGATCAGGGCGACGCCGACGATGCTCAGGATGTAGCCGTCGAGCAGGGGCCCGCCCGAACAGGCCAGGGCCAGCCTGCGGTGGAACGCGGTATACGGGGCGTTGTCGATGGTCTGGGACATGTGCTTGGGGTCCTCCGGAGCGTACGGCGCGCACTGCGCACCGTGCGCCGGGTAGACGGCAGGGGAAGGCGCCGCCCACGTCGGACGGCGCCATCGCCCGGTCACAACGGGCGACCGTCCACGGTTGCCCCGGTCCCGTGGGGCCGCCACCGGGTCGAAGGTCGAGCGGATTCACGACCAAGGTCCCGAAGCGGACAGGCCCTTCGCCCGTGCCGCGGCGGCGCCCGCCCAGTCCTGCCGGGGGCCCCCGCCGTCGGACGCCGCCGACGCGCGCCGGGCGTGACCCTTCTCACCCGAGGGCCCCGAATGCCCCGGAACCGTGACCCGTCCCACACCCGGGCGGTGCCCGTCCGTACGGGGGCGACCGCGCCGCGTCACCCGGGGTGCGTCGTCACGGGCCCGGAACGCGCCGCCGCGGGCCCCGGCGTCGGCTCTCCGTCAGGGCGCCAGCCCCAGCCGGGCGAGGCCCGAATCCAGCGCCGCCTCCAGGTGGTCGGCGGAGCCGGTGGTCATCAGGATCAGCACCCCGCCCTGGATCCCGGCGAGCAGCGCCGCGGCCTCCCGGTCGGCGTCCAGGCCGGCGTCCGGGTCGGCGTCCAGGCCGGCGGCGATGTTCTCGCCGTCCCGCTGCAGGTGACGGATGCCGGCCGCGAGCCGGCGCTGCCACTGCGCCAGCAGCTCGGCGGCCACCGCGCGGCCCGCGCCGGTGGCCGTGCCCAGCTGGGACAGGGCCACGTGCAGCGGACAGCTGACGCCCTGCGCGCGGTAGCGGGCGAGCACCTTGTCCCGCCACCGCCACCAGGCCTGCGGGGAGGTGAGGGCGCCCAGCTCCGGCTGCTGGTCGTCGAGCACCCGGGCCGCCTCCAGGCGGGCCACGGCCAGCAGCAGGTCGTCCTTCCCCCCGGGGAAGTAGTGGAACAGCTGGCTCTTGCTGGTCGCGGTGCGGGCCATCACGTCCTCCAGGCGCAGCGCGAACACGCCCGCCTCGCGGATCTCCCGGGCCGCGCCCTCGACGATCCGCCGCCTGGTCGCGGCGCCCTTGCGGGTCGGCGGCAGCTGCTCCTTCGTCTGCCCCTCCGGTACGGTCACGGCAGCAGCACCAGCTTGCCGGTGGTGCGCCGGGACTCCAGGTCCGCGTGCGCCCGGGCCGCCTCGGCCAGCGGGTAGCGGCCGGTGACCTGCGGGGTGAGCCGCCCGGTCAGGACGAGGTCGAACAGCTCGCCGGTGCGCCGTACCAGCGCCTCGCGGGTGGGGACGTGGTGGTGCACCACCGGGTACGTCAGCAGGATGCTGTTCGGCAGGTCGGTGGGCCGCAGCTCGGGCACGCCCATGAACGGGCCGTAGTAGGCGTGCACGCCGTGCGGGCGCAGGGCCAGCTGGGAGGAGCGGAAGGTGTCGGCGCCGCCGCCGTCGTAGACGACGTCGGCCCCGCGCCCGCCGGTCAGCTCCCGGATCCGGTCCTCGAAGCCGCCGCCGGAGTGGACCAGCACGTGGTCGGCGCCGGCCTCCCGCGCGACCGGGGCCTTCTCCTCGCGGGAGACCAGGCCGATCACCCTGCCGCCGCGCGCCTTGACCAGCTGGGTCAGCAGCCGGCCGACCCCTCCCGCCGCCGCGTGCACCACGGCCGTGTCGCCGGGCGCGATCGGGTGGGTCTCGGTGCTCAGGTGGCTCGCGGTCAGGCCCTGCATCAGCAGGCCGCCCGCGACCTCGTCCGCCACCCCGTCGGGCACCGCGACCAGCGAGGCGGCCGGAACGGCGAGCAACTCGGCGTAGCTGCCCGGGTGGTAGAACCAGGCCACCCGGTCGCCCACGGCGAACCCCTCCACCCCCTCGCCCAGGGCCGCGACGTACCCCATGCCCTCGGCGCCCAGGACCGCCGGCGCCACCCAGCCCGGCCCGCCCTCCGCGCGGGCGCCGACGTCCATGTAGTTGACGCCCGCCGCACCCAGGCGCACCAGCACCTCACCGGGGCCGGGCACCGGGTCCGGCAGCTCGGTCCAGCGCATGACCTCGGAGCCGCCGTGCTCCTCGATCCGGATCGCGTGCATGGGCAGACACCTTCCTGTGCGGGCTCGTTGACGAGGGAGAGGGGGAACGAGCCAACACGCTAGGCAGCCGAAAATGGACCCACAAGTCCAAAAACCCGTACGGCGACGGGCACTCGCCCCTCACTCCTCACCCCTCGGCCGGCGGCACGGCGGCCAGCGGTACGGCGACGTCCGTGACGTGCTCCCGCGGCCCGGCCGTCTCCCGGTTCGGGTAGTACACCTCCCGGTTCGGCCCGCCCCGCCGGTACCCGCGGGCGGCGACCCAGGCGCCCACCGCGTCGTGGGCGGCGGCCATCGCGGCGAAGCCCCGCCGGGGCAGGGCGGTGTACGCCTCGCGGTGCGCGGGTTCGATGCGCACCCCGAACGGGCCGTGCGGCCCGACGTCGTTCGGGGTGGGGGCGCAGACCTCGACCAGGGCGTCGCAGTCGTCGCCGACCAGGCCGTGGTAGACCGCGAACAGCGGCCCGGACAGGCACGCGTCGACCTCCCGCAGCCGGCCGAGCAGCAGCCCGGACGCCTCGGCGAGGAAGCCGGGCAGCGCGGCGGCGTCCACGTGCCGGCGGACGAACAGCACCCGCTGCTCGGGGACGTCGCGCTCGGCGATCTCGAACACGGTGGTGCTCCTTCCGCTCAGAACCTCCCGGGCGTAGCCCACCGCCTCCCGGCGGGCCGCGTGCTCGGCCTCCCGCTCCCGCCAGTACGCCAGCAGCTCCCGCTCGCCCGCGCCCAGGGCCTCGTCCGTGCCCTCCGCGTCCGCGCCGCCGCTTTTGCGGCCGTTCCCGCATGCGGCGTCCGCGCGGCCGTCCGCGTCCAGCACGGCGGCGATCCGCGCCAGCGGCAGCCCGGCGGCGCGCAGCAGCGCGATGCGCCGGGCCCGTTCGACCTGCGTCGGTCCGTAGCGCCGCACCCCGGTGCGCGCGTCGACCAGGGCGGGCGGCAGCAGCCCCCGCTCGTCGTAGAGCCGAAGGGCCTTGAGGCTGAGCCTGGTCCGGGCGGCGAGTTCGCCGATGGTGATCACGTTCTCCTGCACGCCCGCCACTGTGCCCCCTGCCCCTGGGGGAGGGGCAAACCCCGGAACGATCTGTGACGGAATGCCGGCTTTCCTCTGGAATCGCCCACCGGAACCCTTCCGTCGGATCCGCCGCCTGTGCGCGGCACCGGGCGAGGCGGTTCACCGGGCCGTGGGCCGGAGGTCGTCCGGGTGCGGTCGGCTGCCCATGATCCCGTGAGCCACGGTCTGCGGACTCCGCCCGGTCCTCGCCACGGGCCCGACCCTGCCGGCCTGGCACCACGGTGCGCGGCCCGCCGGGCCGGCTCCGGCAACACCCCGGCCCCGGTCGAGGGCGGCGCGGCCGACACCGTCGACGGGCCGAAAGGCCTTCGGTGCGCCGGACTGTGACGAACCGTGGGAATCGGTCGCGGCCCGCAGCCCGCCTCCCCGCAGCCCGTCCTCCCGCCTCCGGCACCCCGTGGAGGCCCCGGCGCGGTGCCGGTCCGGTGATGGTCCGAGCCGGGCGCCATTCATATGATGGGACGTCAGCTGTTGACTCGCCGGTGTCATGATCCTCGGAGTGCGCCCGGACCCGGGCCCGCCCGGGGCCGGGCCGCTCCCACGGATCCGCTCCGGTCCACGGGCTCGATTCAGGGGAGATGCATGCGCGGCACCGTGCTCGCCGACCGCTACCGACTGGTGGACTGGCTGGGCGGCGGGTCGATGGGCGAGGTGTGGCTCGCCGAGGACGAGCTCCTCGGCCGCCGGGTGGCGGTCAAGGTGGTGAAGCCCGCCCTGCTCGACGAGCCCGGATTCGCCGAGCGCTTCCACGCCGAAGCCCGGGTCATGGCCCGGCTGCGGCACCCGGGCATCGTCGGCGTGTACGACTACGGGCACGGCGCCGGGCACGGCGCAGCGGACGGGCGGCGCCAGGTCGGCTACCTGGTCATGGAACTGATCGACGGGCAGCCGCTGAGCGCCGTACTGGAGAACCGGGGAGCCCTGCCGGTGGCGCAGGCCCTGCGGATGGCCCTGCAGGTGCTGGAGGCGCTGGAGGCCGCGCACGAGTCCGGGGTGGTCCACCGGGACATCAAGCCGGCCAACCTCATGGTCCGCGGCGACCGGACGGTGATCGCGGACTTCGGCATCGCCCGGCCCGCCTGCGACGCCCGGCTGACCGTCCCCGGGATGGTGCTGGGCACCGCCGCCTACCAGGCACCGGAACAGGCCTCCACCGGTACCGTCACGGCCTCGGCGGACCTCTACGCGCTCGGCGTGGTCCTCTACGAGTGTCTCGCCGGCCGGCTCCCGTACGAGGGGGAGACCGCCCTCGAAATGATCCTCAAGCACCTGACGGAGCCCGTGCCGCCGCTGCCCGGGGACGTGCCCGCGCCGGTGTGGGCACTGGTCGAGCGGGCGATGGCCAAGGAGCCCGGTGAGCGCTGGCCCGACGCGGCGACGATGGCCGCCGCGGTGCGGCAGGCCCTCGCGGCGGTGGAGGCGGCGCCGGGCCCGTCCCCGTTCCGGGCCTCGCTCCCGTGCCCGTCCCCGTCCCCGTCCCCGTCCCTGTCCTGGACCCGGGACCGGGACCGGGCCCGGCCGGCCGCCACGCGTGCCCCGCGGGCCGGCCGCGCCCTGCGGGCCGGGCACCGGCTGCGGGCGCTGGCCGGGGTGACGGCGCTGACGCTGCTCTGCGTGGCCGGGGCCGCCGGGGCGGC
>NZ_JBEXWT010000127.1:0-21687 GCF_040629945.1 Kitasatospora sp. NPDC005856
CGGCGGTCGGCGCGCAGCAGCGCGGCCAGCGCGGCGAGCACGACACCCGCCGAGAGCCAGATCGGCGGCACCCCGGCGCCGCCCGGGTTGACCAGCAGCAGGCCGGCCGCGCTCGCGCCGCTGCCGTGCAGACCGGGCAGCCCGGCCTCCAGCAGCAGCCACTGCGGGTGCGCCAGCACCTTGAGCGACCACGGGGCCAGCAGCACGACCGGCACCGCCAGGATCACCAGGACGCGCAGGCCGAGCAGTCGCAGCGCAGCGCCGCCGGAGCCGAAGGCGCCGCCGCGCAGCACCGCGACGACCAGCATCGCCAGGCAGAGCGGCACCGCGAGCGCCCACGTTATCGGGACGAAGGCGGTGGCCAGGGTGAGCAGCAGGACGGTCATCCAGACCGGGCGCCAGCCCGGGCGGGCGCCCTTGGCGGCGCTCTCGTCCCGGATGCCGAGGCCGGCCGCGATGGCGGCGGCGCGGGCCAGCGGCGGCAGCAGCACGGCCAGCACGGCGGTGCCGATCCGGCCCTGGGCGAGCGCGCCGGTCGCGGCGGGCAGCAGCGCGTAGGTGGCGCTGGCCCACGCGCGGACCACCTTGGAGTCCAGCAGCGGCCGGGACACCAGGTAGGCGCTGACCGCGGACAGCGGGACGGCGAGCACCACGATCAGGGTGAGCGCGAGGTCGGCGTGGCCGAACAGCAGCCAGGAGAGCACGGCGAGCACGCCGAGGTACGGCGGTGCGGCGGCGGCGGAGCCGGTGCCGACCGGGTGCCAGGCGTCCGCGTACATCGACCACAGGCCGCCGGCCCCGTCGGCCGCGGGCAGCAGGGCGCCGCCGAACAGCTCGCCGCTGCCGAGCAGTCCGCGGCAGGCGATCAGGGCGAACACCAGCAGGGCGGCGAACAGCACCGGCGCCGGGCGCCGGGCGAGCTTCTTGAGCAGCGCGAACTGCTCGACGACCAGGTCCTCGGCGTCGTCGTCGCCGCCGGCCTCGACCGAGCCGTGCCGGCCGCCGGTGTCGTCGCCGCCCCCTATCCCGAGCGAGCCGATGACGCCCTCGACCGCCAGCCGGGTGGTGGCGCCGGGGGCCGGGAAGAGCGTGCGGTCGTCCAGGGCGTCCGCCGCCCGGGACCGGGCGCGGTGCTTGCGCGCGGCCAACAGCCGTGGGAAGCGGACGAGTTCGTGGCCGAGGCCGGCGAGTTCGTCGAAGGCCTGGCGCGGGTCCTTGCCGAGCAGGTTGGTGACGGCCCGCACCAGGGTGCCGAGCACCAGCCGCAGCAGGACGTAGGGGAAGAGCGCGCCCTTGCAGTTGGTGAGCAGGGTGTAGACCGCGCCGGCCTTGTCCACCCGGTGCGGGTGGGAGGGGCCGCAGTCGATCGCGCGGCGCTCGCGGGAGGAGGCCTCGGCGTGCCGCAGCACGGCGTCGGGGGCGACCACCACGCGGTGGCCGGCGGCGTTGACCCGCCAGCAGAAGTCGGTGTCGTCCCGCATCAGCGGGAGGGCCCTGTCGAAGCCGCCGAGTTCCTCGAAGACGTCCCGGCGCACCAGCATGCCCGCGCTGGAGACGGCGAGCACCGGACGGACCTGGTCGTGCTGGCCCTGGTCCTGCTCACGGCGGTCCAGGCCGGTCCAGCGACGGCCGGAGTGGGCGATGGTGACGCCGACCTCCAGCAGCTGGCGGCGGTCGTACCAGCTGCGCAGCTTGGGGCCGACCACGGCGGCGCTGGGGGTGGAGTCGGCGACCTGGAGCAGTCGGCGCAGCGCGTCGGTCTGCGGCTCGCAGTCGTCGTGCAGCAGCCAGAGCCACTCGACCGGCCGGGTCTCGCGGGGGCCGCCGCGGCCGAGGTCGTCCTCCTGGGCGAGCGGGTCGCCGAAGTCGTCCCAGCCGCCGGTGACCGGGTCGTAGCCGGAGGGGTCGAGCCGGTACGGCAGGTCCTCCGGGCGCAGGGGCGCGCTGCTCGACACGGCCTCGGCGACGGCGGTGCCGAAGCCGGCCCGGCGGCCGAGGACCAGCGGGCCGCTGTCGGGCAGCCAGTCGGCGAGGGTGTCGGCGAGCAGTTGCGGAGAGTTGTCGGTGGATCCGGTGTCGACCGCGAGGACCCGCTGGACCTGGCGGTCCTGACCGAGCAGGCCGGCCAGGGCCTGCGGCAGCCAGCGGGCGCCGTCGTGCGAGACGATCACGGCGGTGACCAGGTGGCGCGGATAGGCGGGCGGCCGGGAAGCGGTGAAGCCGCTCTGGTGGCTGTAGACGGTCATCGCGTGCGCGGGCCCCAGTTCTCGGTGGACACAGCCGGTGAACGGCAACCGGATGGCGCACCACACTAACGGCTCCGGGTGGCCGCTTCGTCCGGGGTGTGCGCGCGGGGGCCGGGAAGGGGTCTCCGGGAACACGAAAGCGCCCCACCACCGCGGTGAGGCGCCCGTACAGCTGTGCGGCTGTCCCTCGTTGTCGAAGGGTCAGCGGGGGTCGGCGGCCGCCCGGTCAGACCGCACTCTTCTTGAGCCGACGGCGCTCGCGCTCGGAGAGGCCGCCCCAGATGCCGAACCGCTCGTCATTGGCGAGGGCGTACTCCAGGCATTCCGAGCGGACCTCGCAGGCGAGGCAGACCTTCTTGGCCTCGCGGGTCGAGCCGCCCTTCTCGGGGAAGAAGGACTCGGGGTCGGTCTGGGCGCACAACGCGCGCTCCTGCCAGCCGAGTTCCTCCTCGTCCTCCGCGATGCCGTCCCCGATCAACAGCTCAAAGAGCTCGCTCATGTGGCGCGCCTCCTCTGCCCCTACTTGGCGTCCCCGTGGTTGCCGTTGCCTCGTGCGGCCGACGACACGAGTGAAATTACAGTTGCGTCACTCTGGCCCAGTCAAGCCGAGCTCTGGTATTGGGGCTGGGATTCACTCCCTGGCACCAAGCCGTTACGAATAGTGTACATATCCGGACACATCGGACCTTCTGCCTCAAGGTCCTGAACAGTGCCGAACCGTCCGCAACCATTCACCAGGTGACGCCCGGTCACCGCCACAGGCCGGTCATCGGCCTGCCTTCCCGGCGATCTTCCCATCGAAACATAGAGAGTGATGAATCACCCCATCAGGGAAAGATCCGGACCTAACCCACTCGAATGCCGCATCCTTCGGTTTGACACCTGCCCCGCGGATGCGGTGTCCTTGCTTCTATGTCAGAGTTCGCCACCCCCCGGAGCGGTTCCACCCTCCGCCGTGCCGTGAACTCCTGTTGTCGCCTCTGTTCCTGCTGTATCTAGGCGCCCGCGTCCCACCGCGCGCCGCTCCCAGGAAGCACAGAGGCCGCCCGCGATTCCCGTCCCCAGGACATCCCGGATCCGGCCGATCCCACGACCCGGCCGACTCCTCCGAGGACGACTCCCGTGCGCATGATCCGCATCCGCAAGCGGAACCGCGACCGCAACAAGCTCGCCCGCCGTGGCCCCGCCACCGCACCCGCCGGCACCCCCACCAACCCCCTCGTCGGCGCCCTCGCCGACGCCCGGACCCGCCGGTGGGCCGACGGTCTCAGCGACGTCTCGATCGCCGGCGACCCGCTCGCCTTCCCCCACCTGGCCCGCACCGACCTGCCGGCCCACCCCACCACCGTCGCCGAGTACGCCCGGCTGGTGCGCGAGATCGCCGCCGACCGCGCCCGCTGGGAGCCGCTCGTCCGCTACGACGCGCTGACCCGCTGGTACGCCCGACTGGAGACCGGCCCCGGCTACGAGGTCTGGCTGCTCAGCTGGCTGCCCGGCCAGTCCAGCGGCTTCCACGACCACGGCGAGTCCTCCGGCGTGATGACCGTCGTCAAGGGCGAGCTGATCGAGCGCTCCCTCACCCTCCCCCAGCCCTCGGCCGGGGGTGACCCCAGCGGCGCGGTGGCCCGCGCCCTGCGGCCCGGCGGGCAGCGCGTGTTCTCCTCCGGCTACCTGCACGAGGTCGTCAACGGCGCGCTCGAACCCGCCGTCTCCATCCACCTCTACGCCCCGGGCCTGACCGAGATGAACCAGTACGGCGCCACCGCCGTACCCGAGCAGCACCCGGAGCAGCACTCCGAGCGGCAGGCACCGGCCGGGTCGCACTGATCCCGGGCTGACGGCGAGTCCGACCGTGGCAGGATGAGCCCCATGCGCATCGTGGCACTGGCAGGCGGAATCGGCGGAGCGCGCTTCCTGCGCGGACTCCGCGCGGCGGTCGGACCGCAGGACGAGATCACCGTCATCGGCAACACCGGCGACGACATCCACCTCTACGGCCTCAAGGTCTGCCCCGACCTCGACACCGTGATGTACACCCTCGGCGGTGGCATCCACGAGGAACAGGGCTGGGGCCGCACCGACGAGACCTGGTCCATCAAGGCCGAGATGAAGGCGTACGGCGTCGGCCCCGAGTGGTTCGGGCTCGGCGACCGGGACTTCGCCACCCACCTCGTGCGCAGCCAGATGCTCACCGCCGGGTACAGCCTCAGCCAGGTCACCGAGGCGCTGTGCGTGCGGTGGAAGCCGGGCGTGCGGCTGCTGCCGATGAGCGACGACCGGGTCGAGACCCACGTGCGGATCACCGACGAGCAGGGCACCCGGGCGATCCACTTCCAGGAGTACTGGGTCAAGCTGCACGCCGCGGTGGACGCCGAGGCGATCGTCGCGGTCGGCGCCGACACCGCCAAGCCCGCGCCCGGCGTGCTGGAGGCCATCGCCGAGGCGGACGTCATCCTCCTCCCGCCGTCCAACCCGGTGGTCTCGATCGGCACCATCCTCGCCGTCCCCGGCATCCGGGAGGCGGTCGCCGCCGCGCCCGCGCCCGTCGTCGGGCTCTCCCCGATCATCGGCGGGGCGCCGGTGCGCGGCATGGCCGACAAGGTGCTCGCCGCCGTCGGCGTGGAGGCGACGGCGGACGCGGTCGCGCTGAACTACGGGGCCGAGCTCATCGACGGGTGGCTGGTGGACACCGTGGACGCGGCGTCGGCGGCCGCCGTCGAGGCCGCCGGGATCGCCTGCCGGGCCGTCCCGCTGCTGATGACCGACGTCGAGGCGACCGCCGACATGGCGCGGGCGGCGCTGGAGCTGGCGGAGCAGGTGCGGAAGTGACCGCGTCGCTGGAGGTCCTCGGCGTCGACGGCATCCCCGAGGTCGAGGCCGGGGCGGACCTGGGCGAGCTCATCGCCAAGGCGGGGACGTACCAGGACGGCGACATCCTGCTGGTCACCTCGAAGATCGTCAGCAAGGCCGAGGGGCGGCGGCTGCACGCCACCGACCGCGAGGCCGCCATCGACGCCGAGACCGTCCGGGTGGTCGCGCGACGCGGGCCGATCCGGATCGTGGAGAACCGCAACGGCTTCGTCATGGCCGCCGCCGGGGTCGACGCCTCCAACACCGCCCCCGGCACCGTCCTGCTGCTGCCCGAGGACCCGGACGCCTCCGCGCGGGCCCTGCGGGCGAGGCTCCGGCAGCTCACCGGCCGCCGGCTCGCCGTCGTCGTCACCGACACCTTCGGACGGCCCTGGCGCGACGGGCTGACCGACGTGGCGATCGGCGCCGCCGGACTCCGCGTCCTGGAGGACCACCGGGGCCGCACCGACAGCCACGGCAACGCGCTGGAGATGACCGTCACCGCGACGGCCGACGAACTCGCCGCCGCCGCCGACCTGGTGAAGGGCAAGGCCACCGGCGTCCCGGTGGCGGTCGTGCGGGGACTCGGACACCTCGTCACCGCCGAGGACGGCGAAGGCGTCCGGCCGCTGATCCGGCCCGCCGTCGACGACATGTTCCGGCTCGGCACCTCGGAGGCCCTGCGGCAGGCCGTCACCCTGCGGCGCACCGTCCGGTCCTTCACCGCGGAACCGGTCGACCCGGCCGCCGTCCGCCGCGCCGTGGCCGCCGCCGTCACCGCGCCGGCCCCGCACCACACCACGCCGTGGCGGTTCGTGCTGCTGGAATCGGCGGAGACCCGGACCCGGCTGCTCGACGCGATGCTCGGCGCCTGGCAGCGCGACCTGCGCGAACTCGACGGCTGGGACGAGGCGAAGATCGCCCGGCGCACCGCGCGCGGCAACGTCCTGCGCGACGCCCCCTACCTGGTGGTGCCGTGCCTGGTGATGGACGGGTCGCACGACTACCCGGACGCGCGCCGGGCGACCGCCGAACGGGAGATGTTCACCGTCGCCATGGGGGCCGCCGTGCAGAACCTGCTGGTCGCGCTCACCGGCGAGGGGTACGGGTCGGCCTGGGTTTCGTCGACGATGTTCTGCCGTGACACGGTGCGGGAGGTGCTGGAGCTTCCGGAGGGGTGGGATCCGATGGGGGCGGTCGCGGTGGGGCGTCCGGCGGAGGCGGCGAAGGCTCGGGCGGAGCGGGGGGCCGCGGGGTTCGTCGTGGTGCGGTAGCGGCTGCGCCTGGGCTTGGTGTAGCCGGGGGGCTCTCGGGAGGGTGGGTGCGGGGCGGTTCCGGGGGTGGCCGCTCCGGGGGGCTGGATGATTTTCAGACTGCCGACCCTGTGGGTGGGGCGTTGAGATCGTTGGCAGTCTGAAAATCACCCGCAACGCCCCCCTCCGGGCCACCCCCTCCACCGCCCCTCCCGCAGCGCGTCCCTCTCGCCTGGTCGGGTGGGTGGGGTGGGTGGGGTGGGGGCGGGTGGTGGGTGGGTGGGCTGGTGGGTGGGCTGGTGGGTGGGGGTGGGGACCGCGCCCATGAGGGTGGGGCGCGGGGGGTGTGGATCAGCGGTGGCGGTGGTCGTTGGGGGTCAGGCGGGGGCCGTAGCGGGGGGCGTGGGTGCCGGTGGCCAGGAGGAGGCGGCAGATGCGGTGGCGGTGGGGGCGGTAGGGCTCCAGTAGGGCGAGCATCTGGGCGTCGTCGCTGCGGGGGCGGCCGGCGAGGGCCCAGCCGACCAGGTTGGGGAGGTGGAAGTCGCCGACCGAGACCGCGTCGGGGTCGCCGTTGCTGCGCTGGAGGGTTTCGGCGGCTGTCCAGACTCCGATGCCCGGGACGGTGGTGAGGCGGGCGAAGGACTCCTCGTGGGCCATCGCCGAGGCCTCTTCCAGCCGCGGGGCCAGCCGGACCGCGCGCATGATCGTCGCCGAGCGCTTCGGATCGACGCCCGCTCGGTGCCACTCCCAGCTCGGTATCAGCGTCCACTCGCGGGCCGACGGGGGGACCCGCATGCCCTCGGCCGGGCCGGGGGCCGGGGTGCCGAAGTCCCGCAGCAGGGTGCGCCAGGCGCGGTAGGCCTCGTCGGTGGTGACCTTCTGTTCCAGGATCGCCGGGACGAGGGACTCCAGCACCAGACCGGTCCTGGGCAGCCGGACTCCGGCGGTGCGGCGCTGGGCGTCGCGCAGGGGGCCGGGTGGCAGGACCAGTCCCTCCGGGGCGTCCTCGGCGCCGAGCAGGGTGGGGAGGCGGTCGAGGAGCCAGTCCGCGCCCGGGCCCCAGGCGCTCGCCTCGACCTCGCCGGCGGCCGGGCGCGGCAGCACGCGCAGGGTGCCGATGCCGGCCGGGGTGCGGGAGGCGCGCCAGACGGCGCCGTCGCCGGTGGTGCGGTACGCGGGGTCGGCGGGGCCCCGGCGCAGCGGGAGCAGGGTGCGGGGTACGTCCAGGGGGAAGGCCGGGCGCCAGCGACGTACTGCTTCCACTGGTGTCGCCTCCTGCGTTGCCTCCGGATATGAACGATACGCGTGGGGGGCGGGAGGTGGGTGGGGGTCAGGGGGTTTGCAGGCGGGCCGCGGCGGTGCGCAGGGCGGGGAGGCGGGCGTAGAGGGCGGTGCCGGGGCATTCGGTGGTGACCGCGTCGCGGTGGCCGGAGACGGCGTCGAAGTCGACGACGGTGCCCTTGGGGTAGCGGCTGGCGCCAGAGGTGGAGGTGAGTCGGGTGCGGCCGTCGGCGGGTTGGGCGGTGAGGCCGAGCTTCCAGGCGGCGAGGGCGGCGAGGCCGTCGAGGAGGGGCTGGGGCGGCTGGTCGTCGGTGTAGGTGCCGATCGCGGCGATGCCGGCGGAGTCGGTGTTGAAGCCGAGGGTGTGGGCGCCGTGGACGGGGAGGTCGACGCCGCCGGCGCGGCCCTCGTAGACGGTGCCGCAGCGGTCGACCAGGAAGTTGTAGCCGATGTCCCGCCAGCCGTTGGTCTGCACGTGGTACCGGTAGATCGCCCGGATCACCCGGGGGGCGTCGGTGCAGGCGTAGTCGGTGGCGCTGTCGGTGTGGTGGACGAAGACCTCGCGGACCGGGCCGGTGTAGTCGAAGTCCCGGTCGCGCAGCGACTCGTCGGCGCCCCATCCGGCCCGGGTGACGATCGGCGGGCGCGGAGCCCCGCCCTCGGTCGGCGGCTCTGCGGGCAGGGTCCGTACGGCCGCGCGGGCGGCGCCGCGTCCCGGGTCGACGAGGTCGAGCCGGAGCCCGGCGGGCACTCCGGCGGGCCCGGGCCGGACGTCGACGGCGACGCCGTCGCTGGGGCCGGTCCAGAGCGGGGCGGTGGCGCTGTGCGCCGGGTGGTCGGGGCCGTCCCCGGCCTCGGCCTCCAGCCGGTGCCAGTCGCTCCAGCGGCCGGTGGCCGCGTTCCGGGTGCGGACCCGGAGCACCGCACCGGCGAGCGCGTCCGCGGGGCCGTCCCAGTCGAGGCCGAGGAGTTCGAAGGGCCGGGTGCCGCGCGGGGAGAGGCCGGTGCCGGCGGGCAGCGGGATGGTGGTGGTCGAGCCGGCGCCGGCGGGGTCGCGGCCCTGCGGGGTCGCGGTGGCGGCGGGCTGGAGGAGGAGGACGGTGGTGCAGCCGGCGAGCAGGACGGCCGGGAGTGAGAGGCGCATAGACCGGATCGTCGCCGCAAACCGGACCGCCCGCCACGCCGCTCCGCGCCCGTTCGGCCGCCCCTCCCGGCCTCCCACCCGAAGGCCTTAGGCTGGGGCGCACCATGACTGCGCCTTTCGCTGCCGATGCCCGCACCCCCGTCGAGCTGCTGCACGCATTCCTGCGCGGCGGCACCCCTTCGGTCGATCCCGCGGCCCCGCTGGTCACCTTCTACGACGACGCCACCGGCGAACGGGTGGAGCTGTCCGCCCGTACCTTCGACAACTGGGTGGCCAAGACCGCCAACCTCCTCCAGGACGAGCTGAACGCCGGCCCCGGCGACCGGGCGGCGCTGCTGCTGCCCGCCCACTGGCAGAGCGCCGTCTGGCTGCTGGCCTGCTGGTCGGTCGGGGTGACGGCGGTGCCGGGCGGCGACCCGGCCGCCGCCGACCTGGTGGTCAGCGGCCCGGACGGGCTGGAGGCCGCCCAGGCCTGCGAGGGCGAGCGGGTCGCGCTCGCCCTGCGCCCGCTCGGCGGCCGCTTCCCGCAGCGTCCGGACGGGTTCCTGGACTACGCCGCCGAGGTGCCCGGCCAGGGCGACCGCTTCGCGCCGTACTCCCCCGTCGCCCCGGACGGGCAGGCACTGGAGACCGTGGTGGACGGGCTGCCGCTGAAGCTGACGGGCGAGCAGACCGTGGCGCTGGCCCGGGAGGGCGCGGCGCGGCTCGGTCTGAAGCCCGGTGACCGCGTCCTGTCCACCCTCTCGTACGACGACTGGGCCGGTCTGGAGGCCGGTCTGCTGGCCCCGCTGGCGGCCGGTGCCTCGGTGGTGCTGTGCCGCAACTCGCAGGCGCTGGACGCCGGGCAGTGGGAGAAGCGGACGGAATCCGAACGGGTGACACTGCGCCTCGGCTAACCCCCGGCGGGGGCCCGGCGGGTAGGGATCGCTGCCATGGCCGAGGACGACACCGAGCACCCCCCGACCGACGTCCCTCCCGACGGGGACGGACGCCCGCGCTGGCGCCGGCGGTGGCTGATGATCACCGCCGGCGCCGTCGCGTTCCTGCTGGTCGCCACCGGGGTGCTGCTCTGGATCGCCTACCGCAAGCTGGACGGCAACATCCGCACCGACTCGGCCACCGACCGGCTGCTCGCCGAGTTGGAGGCCGAGCGGCCGAGCCGCACCGCCGGAGCGCGGGGCGCCCGGAACATCCTGCTGATCGGCAGCGACGACCGCTCCGGCGCCAACGGCTCGTACGGCGGTCAGCGGGGCACCGAGCGCTCGGACACCACGATCCTGCTGCACCTGGCCGCCGACCGGAGGCGCGCGACGGCGGTCTCCGTCCCGCGCGACGTCATGGTCGCCGTCCCCGCCTGCGAGAAGCCGGACGGCACCCGCAGCAAGGCCGCGCTGGCGCAGTTCAACCTGGCCTTCGAGACGGGCGGTGCGGCCTGCTCGATCCTGACCGTCGAGAAGCTGAGCGGCATCCGGATCGACCACTACGTGATCCTCGACTTCAGCGGCTTCAAGACGATGGTGGACGCGATCGGCGGGGTCGAGGTGTGCGTGCCGCAGCCGATCCACGACAAGGACGCCAGGCTCGACCTGCCCGCCGGCCGGCAGACCCTGCACGGCGAGCAGTCGCTCGGCTACGTCCGGGCCCGGGAGAGCCTGGGCGACGGCAGCGACACCCAGCGCATGGGTCGTCAGCAGCAGTTCCTGGCCGCGCTGATCCGCAAGGTGCAGTCGCAGGGCGTGCTGCTGAACCCGGCGAAGCTGTGGCCGGTGCTGGACGCCGCGACCTCCTCGGTCCGGGCGGACGGCGGGCTGTCCTCGCTCGGCGCGCTGTACGACCTGACCCAGGACCTGCGCGGCATCCCCTCGGCGGACGTGGTCTTCCTGACCGCGCCGCGCCGCCCGTACCGCTACGACTCGGACCGGGACGAGTTCGTGCAGCCGCAGACCGGCCAGCTGTTCGCGGCGCTGCGGGACGACCGGCCGGTGGCCGTCCGGCCACCCGGATCCTCGCCCTCGCCGGGCCCGAACCCCGGCCCGGGAACGCGTCCGACGGCCGAGGTGGCGGCGGCGGTGACGGCCGCGGCGACGGCGACCGCGTCCCCCGCCGCGGGCGCCTCGCCCACCTTCGAGGGGCGCACCGCCGACATGGACGCCTGCGCCCCGCACTGAGCCGCCGGCCCCCGGCCGCACCGCGCGATCCGGGCCGGCCGATCCGGCCGTTTACGCAATTGCTCGGCCACGAGCGGTATTTGTCGCCGTCCCACCGGAACATGGCGGAGATCACACCGGGAACGACTGCTCCGTTCGACTCGTCTAGTGTGTCCGGATCGGCCCGTCCGTACGGGCGGTCCGCAGCCGTGACCGGTCGAAGGTAGGGAACCCGCGTGCACGACGAGCAACCGGAAGCCGGCCGCTACCGGGTGGACCCGGCCCCCGGCGTCCCCCGGCAGCGCCGACGGGCCGTCGAGGCGCCGGCGGCGCCGGTCGCGGAGGGCCGCCGGGACAGTCGGCGCCGGGCGGCCGCGCTCGCCAAGCGCAGTCGGCGCCGACGCGCCCTCAAGTGGACGGCCGGGGCGGGCGCCCTGGTGATGGTGGCGGGTTGTGGCGGGGCGTACTACCTGTACCGGCACTTCAACGACAACCTGACCTCGGTCAAGGTCCAGCTGGGCGACGAGTCGGAGCGGCCCCCGGCCGCCGGGGACGCGCTGAACATCCTGGTGATCGGCACGGACAGCCGGGAGGGCCTCGGCCGGGAGTACGGCGACGAGGGCAGCACCGGGCACGCCGATACCACCCTGCTGTTCCACATCGCCAAGGACCGCACCAACGCGACGGTGATCAGCCTCCCGCGCGACCTGATGCTGCCGATCCCGGAGTGCCAGAACGCCCAGGGGAAGAAGATCCCGGGCTCGGCGCGGAACGAGTTCAACAACAGCCTCGGCCAGGCGGGGCGCGACGCGGGCTGCACCTGGAAGACCGTCGAGAAGAACACCGGGATCCGCGTCGACCACTTCGTGCAGGTCAACTTCGAGGCGGTGAAGACCCTCTCCACCGCCGTCGGCGGGGTCGAGGTCTGCGCGGCCAAGGACATCAACGACACCGACTCCCACCTCAAGATGACCAAGGGCCGGCACGTGGTCCAGGGCGAGGAGGCGCTGGCCTTCGTCCGCACCCGGCACGCGGTCGGCATGGGCGGCGACCTCACCCGGATCCCGCTCCAGCAGCAGTTCATCAGCTCGATGATCCGCAAGATCAAGAGCGACGACACCCTGACCAGCCCGACCAAGCTCTACAAGCTCGCGGACGCCGCCACCAGGGCGCTCACCGTGGACTCCGGCATCGGCAGCGTGGACAAGCTCAAGGACCTCGCGCTGGACATCAGCAAGGTGGACACCAAGAACATCACCTTCACCACCGCGCCCGTCCTGGACGATCCCCAGGACAAGGACCGGGTGATCCTCAAGCAGCCGGACGCCGGGCAGCTGTTCGCGATGGTCGCGGCCGACCGCTCGCTGACCGAGACCACCGCCCCGCCCGCCGCCGAGGCCCCGGCCACCGGCGCCGCGGCCGCCCCGGCCCCCACCACCCCGGCCACCCCGGCCGCCCCGGCCCCCACCGCCGACACCAAGGGCGTCCAGCTGACGGTGCGCAACGGCAGCGGCACCCGCGGGCAGTCCGGGCCGACCGTGGAGAAGCTCCGGACGAAGGGCTTCGCCAAGGCCGCGGTGGGCAGCGACGCACCGCTCGCCGCGACCACCACGGTGACCTACCCGGCCAACCTGGAGGCCGAGGCCACCGCCCTGGCCGCCGCCCTCGGGCTGCCCGGCGACGCCGTCAAGCCGGCCGGGAAGTCGGACCCGAAGGGCGGTCTGCTGCTGGTGCTCGGCAAGGACGTCCTGGCCGCCTCCGCGGCCCCGGCAGCGGTGCCCACCGAGGCGCCCGAGGACCTCCAGCGGGTGCAGGCGGACGACACCGACGTCTGCGCCAAGTAGCTAGCGGGGCAGGAGGGTTCCGTCCTCCTGCTCGCGGTAGCGCTCGGAGGTCCGGGGGCACTGCCAGCCGCCGTCCCCGGTAGGCCGCAGCGGCTCGCCGGCCCGGCCGACCCAGCCGATCCGGCGGGCCGGGACGCCGGCCACCAGGGCGAAGTCCGGGACGTCCCGGTGCACCACCGCGCCGGCCGCGACCAGCGCCCAGCGGCCGACCGTCACCCCGGCGACCAGCACCGCCCGGCCGCCGATCGAACAGCCCTGACGGAGCGTCACCCCTTCGGCCTGCCAGTCGAGTTGACTCTTGGGACGGCCGTCGGGGGTGACCGCGCGAGGGTACCGGTCATTGGTGAGGACGGCGGCCGGGCCGATGAACACCCCGTCCTCGACCACCGCCGGCTCGTACACCAGCGCGTGGTTCTGCACCTTGACCCGGTCCCCGATCCGCACTCCGGGGCCGACGTACGCGCCGCGGCCGATCACGCACTCCGCACCGACCACCGCGTCCTCACGGACCTGGGCGAGGTGCCAGACCGCCGTCCCGGCGCCGATCGCGGCCCGCTCGTCGACGTCCGCGCTCGGCTCGATCCGGGCCGCACCCGGCCCGTCCTCAACTGTCGCCATGCGCACCGACGATAGCGGTGCCGGGCGGCACCGCGGGGCTGCCGGAAGGAATCGGCCGGCGCCCGGGTCAGCCGGTCTTCGAGAGCACGTCCTTGGAGGACGGGCCGACGCTGGCGATCACTCTTCGGGCCAGCGAGCGCGGTGAGGTCAGGAAGCCGAAGCCCCAGCTGAGGTGCATGGTCGCGAAGGCGACCGGCAGCAGCACCCTGGCCTTGAACGACAGCCCGCGGCCCTCGAGCACGGCGCCGCCGAGGATGCCCAGCAGGTACGCCCCGGGCACCGCGAGGAAGGCCGGGTGGACGGCGACGCCGAGCACCAGCCCGAGGACGACCGCCGCCAGCGCGGCCGGCGGGGCGAGGTAGCGCATGTTGACCGAGCCGCGGTGGTAGCGGGTGACCACCCGGCGCCAGCGGCCGTAGTCCTTGTACTGCTTGGCCAGCGCCCGCACCGAGGGGCGGGGCCGGTACGTCACCTTCAGCTGCGGGGTGAACCAGACCAGGCCGCCGTCCTGGCGGATCCGGTAGTTCAGCTCCCAGTCCTGGGCGCGGATGAACTCCTCGTTGTAGCCGCCGAGCTTCTCCAGCACCTCGCGCCGGAACACCCCGAGGTAGACGGTGTCCGCCGGGCCGGCCAGGCCGCCGGTGTGGAAGGCCGCGTTCCCGACGCCGATCTTGGAGGTCATCGCGGCGGCGACCGCGTGCTCCCACTCGGTCTCGCCCTCGGCGTGCATGATGCCGCCGACGTTGGCCGCGTCCATGTCGCCGAGCAGCCGGACCGCCGTGGTGATGTAGCCGGGGGTGAGCAGGCCGTGACCGTCCACGCGCACGACTATCGGGTACCGGGAGCCCCGGATCGCGGCGTTCAGCCCGGCCGGCGTCCGGCCGGTGGGGTTCGCCACCGTCCGCACCCGCGGGTCCTCGGCCACCAGCTCGGCCGCGATCTCCGCGGTGCGGTCGGTGGAGGGACCGAGGGCGATCACCACCTCCATCGGCCCGGGGTACTCCTGGTCCAGGATGCGGCGGACCGCCGTGCGCAGGTGACGTTCCTCGTTGAGCACCGGCATGATCACGGAAACAGCCGGCAGCTCCTCAGCAGCCTTGGTGTTCATCGGGGCCAACCGTACCGGTGCGGACGCGTCCCCGTCTTGTCCCGGTCCGGGCCTCCGGGGACGCCTCGCGGCGCGGCACCGGTGCTGTGATCAAGAACACCGTACTCCCCCTTACGGACGAGCCGGAAGCGGTGTGGATCCGGTGCCGGTCCGGGGTGGGTTCAGAGCGCGTAGTGGGCGACGGCGAACACCGCGTAGCCGGTCAGCGCGAGCCGGTTCACCACGTGCTGGGGGCCGCCCAGCCGGTCCGGCAGGGCCCGCGCGGGGCGCAGGTCGGGCCGGTGGGCGGCGGTGGCGACGGTCCGGGCCACCGCCGCCGGGTCGTACCGCCCGCCGAGGAGGGCGCCCGGCCGGCCCGCCGGGCCGCAGAGGAAGGAGAACTCCCGGCCGCCGTGCAGCCGGATGGTGAGCAGGTTCCGGTGCACCGCCGCCGCGGAGACGTCCGCCCAGCGGTAGCTGCGGGTGCGCAGCGCGGTGGCCACCCGCAGCCCGTCGCGGTCGGCGACCAGCTGCCAGGACAGGGTGTGGGCGCAGGCGAGGATCGCCGTCGAGCCGATCCACAGCGGGTGCAGCAGCCCCTCCCACCAGCCGTCGTCGCCGCGCAGCACGACGACGGCGGCCACCAGCAGCGCCGCCAGCGGTCCGGCCGCCGCCCGCAGCGGCAGCGGCATCTCCCAGCGGCGGGCGGCCAGCGGCTCGGCGTCCGGGCCGGCCGCGGGGGCGGCGGCGACGGTCTCGGCGGTCAGGGCCGCGACGGCCAGGTCTCGCTCGCGGTAGCGCCCGGAGCGCCGGCCGAAGCGCGGGGGCCGGGCGGCGGGGGCGACCACGGACGCCACCCAGTGCGGGTCGCCGTCCAGCAGGCCGGGGCGGACGAGGAGTTGGCGGTCGGGCCCGTCCGGGCCGACGTACAGCACGGCGGGCACGCTGCGGCCGGCCCGGGCCAGCCACTCGGCGGCCTCGGCCGGGGTCGCCCGGTCGAACAGCTCCCCGTACTCCTCCTCGCACTCCTCCTCGTCCTCGTCGTGGTCGAGCACCGGGTCGGGGTAGTCGGCCTCCTCGTGGCCGGTCCCCAGGTGTTCGGGCACCCAGGCGGGGCCCTCGCCGTCCGGGGCGGCGCACCGGGCCCAGCGGTAGCGGTCGCGCTCGACCAGCCGCCACAGCCCGGGGCCGTCCGGCGGGCCGTCCAGGGGCAGCACCAGCAGGTCGCCGCGGGCGTCGGCGCGCACCCGTACGGCGAGCGCGGGGGCGGCGCCGGCGAAGGCGGGCCCGCCCCGGCGGGCGCTCGCGGCGGCGGCCGAGCCGAGCAGCACCAGGCCGGGCAGGGCGATCAGGCCGCCGGCGCTCAGCTGGCCGGAGACGTCGTAGTCGTCGCCCAGGGCGCGCACCGAGTCGCCGTCCACCAGCAGCGGGACGGGCTCGCCGGGCTGTGGCCGGTGCTGCCACCGGACGTCGAGGGCGGCGGTGCGCTCGGGGCCGCCTCCGGGTGGCTGGAAGCGGACGGTCAGCACTCCGTCCCGGTCGCTCCCGCCCGCGGTGCCGGTCACCCGGGTGGCCCGCTCGGCGGCGGCGTCCGCCCGGGCCTGCGCCCAGAGGCCGTACACCGGGAAGGCCGCGGCGACCACCAGCAGCAGGGCGCCGAGGGCGCGGCGCAGCACGGGCGGGCCGTCCCGGTGGACGGGCGAGGGCGCGCCCGCGGCCGTCCAGGGGTAGCGGACGGGCGGGGCCATCAGCTCGTCCAGCTGCCGGCGGGCGCGGCGGCGGCCGGCCTCGGCGCCGAGCAGGACGGCGGTGAGCAGCACGTGGAGCAGCACCGCGGACCAGCGGGCGAGCGGGGTGACCAGGCCCTGCGGGAGGTACCAGAGCAGCGCCAGGACGACCGGCGGGACGAACACCCGGACCCGGGCCCCGCTGGCCAGCAGGACGATCTCGGCCAGCACCGACCAGCCGGCCAGGCCCGAGCCCCAGGTCTCCCGGCAGACGTTCTGGACGTTGCACCGGCCCACGTCCGGCTCCACCGCGCCGGCCAGGAGCACGAACCCGATCGGCACCAGCGCGAGCCGGCGGCCGTCCAGCCGCCAGGCGGTCCGGGCGGCCTGCCAGCGGGCGGCCGCGGCGGTGGTGAGGGGCGCGGCGCTGGGCAGCGGCGGAGCGTCCGAGGGGAACATCGGACGATCATCTCAGCACGTGGGAGGCGGAGCGCAGGACGGCCGCCTCCGCCCGGCGGAGGCCGGACACGGCTCGGGGGCCGGGCGCTGTGCGCACCCGGCCCCCCCCCCCGTTTCCCCCGTTTCCCCCGTTCCCCCGTGCTCCGTGGCCCGGCGCCCCCCGACGCCGGGTCAGTCCGTCGCGATGGCCGCGAGGACGTTCATCCGTCCGGCCCGGAAGGCCGGGACGAGGGCGGCGAACAGGCCGATCAGCACCGAGGAGACCAGCGTGACCGCCACCATGGTGGTCGGGACGGAGAGCGTCCCGAGGCCCTGGTCCCGCAGGACCCCCTGGACGGTGACGCCCCAGGCGAGGCCCAGCCCGGTGCCGAGGACGGCGCCGAACACCGCGATCACCACGGACTCCAGCCGGATCATCCGGCGCAGCTGGCGGCGGGAGAGTCCGATCGCCCGCAGCAGGCCGATCTCGCGGGTCCGCTCGACCACCGACAGCGCCAGGGTGTTGACCACGCCGAGCACCGCGACCGTGATCGACAGGGCGACCAGCCCGTAGATCAGGTAGAGCAGGGTGTTGACCTGGGACTGCACCAGCTCCTTGTAACCGGCCTGGTCCTTGACGGTCAGCTGCGGGTACTCCTTGAGCCCGTCCTCCAGGGCGGTCAGCGTCCTGGCGACGTCGGCGCCGGCGGAGGCCTTGGCGAAGAAGGTGCGCACCGGCGGCTGCTCCGCGGCGGGGACGACCTTGGCCATGGTGTCCAGGTCCACGAAGGAGCCGTCGCCGAACAGCTCGCCCTTGGCGAAGACCGCCCCGACCGGCAGCTCCTGGACGTGGCCCCGGCCGTAGTCGACGGTCACCCGGTCGCCGACCTTCAGGCCGTTGTCCTTCGCGAAGGCCTCGCCGATCCCCAGCGAGCCGCGCCCGATCGACTCCACCGCACCGGACTTGACGGTCGGATGGAAGTCGGTGGCGAAGAAGGCCGGCGGCACGGCGTCCAGGCCGGTCTTCACCTTCCGTCCGTCCGGCAGCAGGACGCCGGCGTGGAGGTCCCGCTGGACGGTCACGTGGTCGATGCCCGGGGTCCGGCGGACGATGTCCGTCATCTCGGTGGTGACCTCGGCCCGGCCGCCGTCGATGATGTAGTCCACGCCCACCGACCGGTCGATCTGCGCGCTCGCCGAGGTGACCGCCGAGGAGCTGAAGACCGAGGAGGCGATCACCAGCGCCAGGCCGATCATCAGCGCGGCGGCGGTGGCTCCGGTACGGCGGGGGTTGCGCATCGCGTTGCGCTGGGCGAGCTTGCCGGACGGGCCGAACACGGCCGGCAGCACCGCGCCGAGCACCCGGACGACGGCCGAGGCCAGCAGCGGGCCGAGCACCACGAAGCCGATCAGGGTGAGCACCACGCCCAGGCCCAGGTACTGTCCGCCGACGGCCGCCTTCTCCGCCCGCGCGCCGAGCACCAGCAGGGCGCCGCCGCCCGCCGTCAGCAGCAGGCCGACGACCGTGCGGACCAGGTTGGCGCGGCCCTCGGCCGGGGTGCCGTGGTCGCGCAGCGCGGCCATCGGCGAGATCCGGCTCGCCCGGCGGGCCGGGAACCAGGCCGCGACCAGGGTGACCACGATGCCGAGCGCGTAGCCGGCGGCGAACACGTCCGGCCCGATCCGCAGGTCGGCCGCCCTGAGGTCCATGCCGAGCGCGTTCATCAGCTTGATCAGGCCGACCGCGACGCCCAGACCGGCCGCGACGCCGAGGGTCGAGCCGAGCACGCCCAGGATCAGCGCCTCGACCAGCACCGAGCGGTTGACCTGCCGCCGGCTGCCGCCGATGGCGCGCAGCAGGCCGATCTCCCGGGTGCGCTGGGCGACCAGCATCGAGAAGGTGTTGACGATCAGGAACGCGCCGACGATCGCCGAGACGAAGGCGAAGCCGAGCATCGCGTACTTCATGAAGTTGAGGCTGCTGCCGACCTGCTTGGTGTTCTCCTCCTTCTGCTCGGCCGCGGTCTTGACCTGGTAGCCGGCGCCGACCGCGGCCGCCGCCTCGGCCTTGAGCCGGTCGTTGCCGCGGCTGCCGTCGCCGAAGGCCTCGATCGAGGTGTAGGCCTGCTCGCCGAGCAGCACCTGCTGGGCGGTCGGGGTGTCCAGGAAGCCGAGCGCCGCGCCCGGGTTGGTGGTGGTGAAGGTGGCGATGCCGGCGATGGTGAAGTCGTGCCTGCCGACGCCGTTCTCCACCCGGACCCGGTCGCCGAGGCGGAGCCCGGCCTTCTTCGCGGTGTCCGCGTCCAGCACCAGTTCACCGGAGTTCCTCGGCTCGTGGCCGGAGGTGATGGCGACCGGGTTGCGCGGGGTGTCGGTCCAGTTGCCGAGCAGGGTGGGCGCGCCGGTGGTCGGGCCGACCAGCTTGTTGGTGGCCGGGTTGACCAGGACGGCGTTGCCGACCATCACCTGGCCGACGGCCTTCTTCACGCCCGGCACCGCGGCGACCCGGTCGGCGAGCGGGACCGGGACGGTCGGCAGCTTGACGGCGGCCTGCTGGTCCTCGTCCTCGGCCGGCTTGGGCGGCTGGACCGAGACGTCGGAGGCGGTCGCGGCGAAGAGCTTGTCGAAGGTGCCGGTGGCGGTGTTGGAGAACACCAGGGTGCCGGAGACGAAGGCCACCGACAGCACGACGGCGATGAGCGAGAGCGCCATCCGGCCCTTGTGGGCGAAGAAGCTCCGCAGTGAGGTCCTGAGCATCATGATGGTGTCGTCCCGCCGCTCAGCTGGTGCGCTTGCCGTCGAAGCGGCGCATGCGTTCGAGGACGGAGTCGGCGGTGGGCGCGTACATCTCGTCCACGATCACGCCGTCGGCGAGGAAGAGCACGCGGTCCGCGTAGCCGGCGGCGACCGGGTCGTGGGTGACCATCACGATGGTCTGGCCCAGCTCGTCCACCGAGCGGCGCAGGAAGGTCAGCACCTCGGCGCCGGAGCGGGAGTCCAGGTTCCCGGTGGGCTCGTCCCCGAAGATGATCTCGGGGCGGGCGGCCAGCGCCCGGGCCACCGCGACGCGCTGCTGCTGGCCGCCGGAGAGCTGGGTGGGGCGGTGCTTGAGCCGGCCGGACAGGCCGACCGTCTCCACCACCTGGTCCAGCCAGGCCCGGTCGGGCTTGCGACCGGCGATGTCCATCGGGAGCGTGATGTTCTCCAGCGCGTTCAGGGTCGGGAGCAGGTTGAACGCCTGGAAGATGAAACCGATCTTGTCGCGCCGGAGTCTGGTGAGCTGTTTGTCCTTGAGACCGGTGATCTCGGTGTCACCGATCCAGATCCGCCCGGAGGTGACCGTGTCGAGGCCCGCCAGGCAGTGCATCAGGGTGGACTTGCCGGAGCCCGAGGGTCCCATGATCGCGGTGAACCGGCCGCGCTGGATGTCGACGTCGACCGCGTCGAGCGCGGTCACCCTGGTCTCGCCCGAACCGTACGCCTTGGTGACCTGACGGGCCGACGCGGCGGCGGCGGACGCTCCGCCGGGAAGCTGGGGGTCGTACACGGCTGCTGCTGCCGTCGTCACTGGAGTCTCCTAAGGAAGATGCGCTCACCCGTTGGCCCCCCAGCCTCGCGGGCCCACCCGCCTCGTGGAATGGCTCAGGCGGTAGTCCTCGACCGGGAGTTGTCTCCACCCTCCCGGTGGACCTGGCCACCGGACCCGAGGTGATCGGGCCGCTTCCTGACGGGCGGGGATGTGTGAACCACGTTAGGAGCCGCCGGCCGAGGGCTCGTCATCCGCCGGAATGAAGCCGCTCAACCATGGTTCTACGGGCCGCGGGACGGTTCCCCCTAGGGGTCTCCGCGGCCCGTCTCGGGGACGCCCCGTACGGGCCGCGGAGACGGCCCGTCAGCTCGTCAGCGCGGGTGCGGCCAGCCGCTCCAGGGCGGTGGCGAAGCCCTCCACCACCGGGGCCAGCAGGGTTTCGGTCTCGCGCTCGACCAGGGTCGTGCCGTCCTCCCGGGCGGTGATGTGGCGGTCGAGCACGAACCAGCCCTGGGTGATGTGGCCGGCGCCCATCGAGCTGAGCACCGGGCGCAGCGCGTAGTCCACCGCGAGGACGTGCGCGGGCGAGCCGCCGGTGGCGAGCGGCAGGACGGCCTTGCCGGCCAGCGCGTACTGCGGGAGCACGTCCAGCAGGGCCTTCAGCAGGCCCGAGTAGGCGGCCTTGTAGACGGGGGTGCCGATGACCACGCCGTCGGCGCGGGCGAACAGATCGGTGACGGCGACGATCTCGGGGTGGTCGAAGTCGCCCGACAGCAGCGCGTGCGCGGGCAGGCTGCGGGCCTCGAAGGGGACGACGTGGTGGCCGCGACCCGCCAGCCGCGCGTCGACGTGGCGCAGCAGACGGGTGGTGCGGGAGGTGGGGGACGGGGAGCCGGAAACGGACAGGACGAAGGCCATGGGTTCACCTCTGGCTGGGAGCGGGGCGGCGCGGGGCGGCGGGTCCCGGCCGGGCGCGGCGGGGGAAGGGCACCGCAGGTGGGGGGCCGGGACCGGGGGCGGTGCCGGAGCGGCACCGGGGCGCTGCGCCGGCGGACGTGCCGGGAGCGCGGGGACTTCGACGGACGCGTCAGCCGCGACAGAGCGAACAGGCCACACCGCGCCGCAGGTCGACGTGCCGCCGACGCGTGAGTGCCCAACGCTGATCCATGCCTGGAATGCAAACACGCTGTGTTCGAGCCGGTCAAGAAACGTTTCAGCAGCCGGAACGCCGGGTGTCCGGACGTTGCGGCGGAACGATCCGATGCGTGCATCAAAACTGCTACAAGAGGACTGGTGGGCCCCCCGGGGGGAGTCAGCCCGACCGGGGTCGGGCATCCTCGTCGGCATGAACACGTGGCAGGAGGGCCGCCCGGGGGGCGGCGGGAACCCGTACGGCGGAAACGGCGGAGGCGGCGCGGCCGAGCCGCCGCTGCCGGCCTCGCTGAACCCGCGCGGGCCGGGGGCGCCCGCGTCCCGGCAGCCGCGACAGCCCGGGCAGCCGGGGCAGCCGGGGCCGTCCCGGC
>NZ_JBEXWT010000128.1:0-21349 GCF_040629945.1 Kitasatospora sp. NPDC005856
CACGGCCTGTGGGTCCAGCACGACGGCTACGAGTTCCCGCTCGTCCTGATCGTCATCGGTGCCGCACTGACCGCCACCGGCCCCGGACAGTGGTCGGTCGACGGGGCCCTCGGCCTCGCCGACTGGCCCCTGTGGTGCCTGCCCGCCGCCGTCCTCGCGGGCGTCGGCGGTGGCCTGGCCACCCGCCTCGCCCTGCACCGCAGCTGATACGGGCAGCACGCAACGGACGCCACGCAACGGGCTCGGGCCCCTGGAAGGGAAACCTTCCAGGGGCCCGAGCCCGTTCGCACGCCACCACACCGGCGGCACCTCCCCTCTCCTCGTCCCGGCCGGAGCGCCTCAGCGACCAGCGGCCAGGCGGCTCAGCTCGGTGTCCCAGTCGATCAGTCCGGACTCCCTGCCCCGCGGCACCAGGCCGAAGCTCCGCTCGCGCAGCCAGCTCTCCACCGGCTCGACGGGGACGTCGATCGTGGCGGTGCCGTCGTCCCCCCTGAGCGTGATCCGAAGCCCCCGGCGCCCGTGGCAGCGGCACGGCGGCAGGATCCGCACGTCGCCCATCCCGGTCGGCCGGCGCAGGCCCTTCCACAGCAGGTCGCGGGAGAACTCCCAGGTGCCGACCGCCGGATCGGAGCCGGGGAACTCCATGACCACGGCGAACGGCTCGTCGACGCGGTACACGAAGCGCACCTGCAGATCGATGAACCGGCCTTCCCCCAGGCCGAGTTGTGCGTCCAGTACGGGCGTGGCGCAGACCGCGCCCGCCGCGGGGCCGTGATCGGGGAAGGAATGGCGGCCGGGCACGGCACCTCCAGGGACGATGAGCGGAACGAAGGAACGGCATGAGAGCGGCACGGAGAACGGCACGGAGAACGGCGCGGAAAACGGCATGAAAAAGTGCCGGGCCCGCCGACGAACGGGCCCGGCACGAAGCGGAACCGGGCCTGCCGACGAACAGGCCCGGCCCGCGGTCACTCCCCGGTCTCGGGGGCGACGACCAGGTGCTCGGCGAGGAACCAGACCTGGGTCTCGCCGGTGCGGATGATCTGGGAGACCAGGAGGTCCTGGGTGCCGTCGTCACCGAGCTCCGCCGTGCGGCGGGCGGCGTCACGGACGTCGGCGAGGATGGTCTCGTGCGCGTCGAGGAGGCGCGAGAGCATCGACCGCACGCCCTCGATGCCGTCCGGCGGACGCGGAACGCCCGTGATCTGCGCGGCGTGACGGAGATCGCCCACCGCGACGCCGCCGAGGCTCTGCACCCGCTCGGCGAGCGCGTCGACCAGCTCCAGCTGCTCCTGGGCGTGCTTGTCGAAGAGCAGGTGCAGCTGGTACGAGGTCGGCCCGCGCATGCCCCAGTGGTACTTCTTGTACAGTCCGTACAGGAACTGGGTGTCCGCGAGGACCCGGTTGAGCCGCTGGCACGAGTACTGCCGGGCGTCGTGGGAGAGCGCGATCGGCAACTGGGTGACGGTGCCGAACTCCTGGATCTCGGGACCGTGCTGGTGGAGGCGCGGCTGGCTGCTCATGGTGCTCCTGATTCGTGCGGGGTCGGAGGTGGTCAGTGGCGATGGCCGAACCCCTGACGGCGGCCTCGCCCGAGGCCTCCGGATCACTGACTTCCGTGGCCCTCAGGCTAGGAACGCACGGGCCGGCGGTGTGTCCTGACCGCGCACTGTCCGCGATCGGTCAGCGCACCGGACCCGTGGGTCGCGCCGGTGTCACCCGAACGGCCGACCGGTGCGCCCGCCCGCGGCACTCTGGGGCGAATCGACGTGCTCTCAGAGGCAATCGGACGGCAGCCACCGCGCCTAACGTGGAACCCGTCGCAACCGAGCACTGCCGCGGGACGCTGCCGTGGGCAGCTCCCCCCAGCAGCTCCCGTAGGAAAGGGAACACCCATGCCGTACATCACCGTTGGCCAGGAGAACTCCACCTCCATCGACCTCTACTACGAGGACCACGGCACCGGCCAGCCGGTCGTCCTCATCCACGGCTTCCCGCTGAACGGCCACTCCTGGGAGCGCCAGAGCGCCGCCCTGCTGGAGGCCGGCTACCGGGTCATCACCTACGACCGCCGCGGTTTCGGCCAGTCCTCGCAGCCCACCACCGGCTACGACTACGACACCTTCACCGCCGACCTGCACACCCTGCTGGAGACCCTCGACCTGCGCGACGCCGTCCTGGTCGGCTTCTCCATGGGCACCGGCGAGACCGCCCGCTACGTGGCCAAGTACGGCTCCGAGCGGATCGCCAAGGTCGCCTTCCTCGCCTCGCTGGAGCCGTTCCTGCTCAAGACCGACGACAACCCGGACGGCGCCGCCCCCCTGGAGTTCTTCGACGGCATCGTCGCCGCCGTGAAGGCCGACCGGTACGCCTTCTACACCGACTTCTTCAACGACTTCTACAACCTGGACGAGAACCTCGGCACCCGGATCAGCGAGGAGGCCGTCCGCAACAGCTGGAACGTCGCCGCCTCCGGTGGCGCCTTCGCCGCCTCGGCCGCGCCCAGCACCTGGTACACCGACTTCCGCGGCGACGTCGCCCGCATCGACGTGCCGGCCCTGATCCTGCACGGCACCGGCGACCGCACCCTGCCGATCGACAACACCGCCCGCGTCTTCCACAAGGCCCTGCCCTCCGCCGACTACGTCGAGATCGAGGGCGCCCCGCACGGCCTGCTCTGGACCCACGCCGAGGAAGTCAACACCGCGCTGCTCACCTTCCTCGCCAAGTGACCCGGACGGCCGCGCTCCCCCGGCCGCGGCCGTCCGACCGACCCTGGTACCGCCGTCGCCGCCCCAGGCCCGACGGAGACGGCGGTACCGGCCACCCACACGCGCCCGGCGTCCCCTCCAGTGGACGCCGGGCGCGTGTCACGACCAGGAGGTCCCCCGTGAAGCTCCGCTTAGCCCGCCGCATCGTCCCGCTGGTGGCGGCACTCTCCGCCCTGACCGCGATCCCCGCCGCCTCGGCGGCCCAGCGCACGACCCAGGACACGCCCACGGCCTCGTCCCAGGGCTCGCCCCAAGGCTCGTCCCAGGGCACTCAGGCCGAACGGCCGGGTGCCCACCGGCAGTTCGCTGTCGGCCCGCAGTACGATTCCACCCACGTCTACGTCGCGCCCGGCACCGAGCAGGCCTTCGTGACGAGCTGGACGTCCACCTTCGGCGGCACCACCATCGGCCCGGTCTCCACCCAGGTCACCCCGACGCCCAGCCGGACGCTCTCCGAGCTGGTGGTGTCCCCGGTCGGCACGCTGTCGGTGTTCGACTACACCACGCCCGTCCCGTACCCCTTCGGCACCGAACGCACCGGCTGGCTGGTGACCGACCTCGACCAGGCCGTCCGCGCCGCCCGTGCCGACGGCGCGACCGTCACCGTGTCGCCGTTCGCCGACCCGATCGGCCGCGACGCCGTCGTCCAGTTCCCCGGCGGGATCAGCGCCCAGCTGTACGTCCACACCACGCCGCCGTCCTACCCCGCCCTGGCCAGCGTGCCGGAGAACCGGCTCTACCTGTCGGCGGACGCGGTCGGCGCCTTCCTGCGCAGCTACCTCGCCTTCACCCAGGGCCGGATCGTCGCCGACGACCGCAGGGCCGACGGCACCGCCATCGGCCTGCCCGGCACCACGTACCGGCTCATCCGCCTCACCTCGGGCTTCGGCACCACCACGGTCGCCGTGACGGACGGCCACCTGCCCCACCCGTACGGCCGGGAGCTCACCGGCTACGGCGTTCCCGACCTCGGCGCCACCCTGGAGCGGGCCGAGGCCGCCGGCGCGACGGTGCTGTCCGGACCGGTCCGCGCGGGCGGCCGGGACAGCGCGATGGTGCAGTTCCCCGGCGGCTACATCGCGGAGATCCACACCGACCGCTGACGACCGGCCCGGCACAGTCGTCGGCGGGCCGCCTCCGGTGCGTCGACGAACGGCCGGGCACCTCGCAGCCCGGCCGCCCGTCGACGCACTCGCACCCTTGTCCGACCGTTGCCCGGCCCTTGTCCGACTCCTGTCCGGCCCTCGGGTGACGCTCCGCCCCGCTCACCACCCGTGGGCGGCCACCCCCGCCCTCGGCGCCGCCCCCGGCCGTACGGAAACCGATCTGGCGGCGTCCTGGACGAGTTCCGCGACCGCCGTGGGCCGGGAGACCGCCACGCTGTGGGAGGCCTCGGGCAGTTCGAGGACGGTGGCGCCGGCCCGCTGGGCGGTGAAGCGCTGGATCGACGGCGCCAGCGCCTGGTCGGCCCCCGTCACCAGGGCCCAGGAGGGCGTGCCGCGCCAGGCCGCCACCGTCGGCTCGTCGGTCAGCACCCGCTCGGCGGCCGGGCGCTGGAGCGCGGCGAGCACCTGCGCCACCTCCGGGTCGAGGTCGGCGGCGACCAGCGGCCGGAAGCACTCCGCCGGCACGGAGAGCTCCGTCTCCCGCTGGGCGCCGCCGGTGGTGAACTCCGTGCGGCGCAGCCGGGAGATCAGCGGTGCGGGGGTGAACCGGTCCGCGAGCGCCTGGTAGCTCTCCCCCACGTCGGGCAGGTAGGCCGCCACGTAGACCAGCGCCACCACGTTCGGCGCGGAGCCGGCCTCCGTGATCACCGCGCCCCCGTAGGAGTGACCGACCAGCACGACGGGGCCGTCGATGCCCGCCACCACGGACGCCAGGTAGGCGGCGTCATGGGCCAGGCCCCGCAACGGGTTCGCGACGGCGAGGACCGTCAGGCCCCGTCCGTGGAGCTCGGCGACGACGCCGAACCAGGTGCTGGCGTCGGAGCAGCCGTCGTGGACGAGCACGACGGTGGGCCGGGTGGAGGACATGGCGGCCTTTCGGATGGCGCCCGGGCGGCGGGGCATCGGTGGGATCGACGGGATCGACGGAGCGTGGAAGCGGTCGTGGTGGAGAGGTCAGGAGGCCGTGTTCCGGTCGTCGGTCTGCGCCGCGTAGGCCTGCCACTCGCGGGGCGAGACCCCGTAGGCGTCGCGGAACGCCCGGCTGAAGTGGGAGTGACTCACGAAGCCCCACCGGTGCGCGACCGCGGACACGCTGGTCTGCCGCCGGGACGGACGCTCCAGCTCCCGCCGGCACGCGTCCAGCCGCCGCTGCCGCACCCACTGGCCCACCGTCATCCCCTCCTGCTGGAACAGCTTGTGCAGATAGCGCACCGAGATGTGCTGCGCCCGGGCGATCGACTCCGGCGCGAGGTCCGGATCCGCCAGGTTCTCCTCGATGTGGGCCCGGATCCGCGCCAGCAACTCCGCCGAGCCACCGCCCGGCTGCTCAGGACCCTCCTCCTCCAACAACTCCGTCACCAGGATCGCCACGAGATCCGAGACACTGCGCGCGAGGTGGTCACCAGGCCGCGCCCCGGGCACCCCGGCCCGGTCCCGCACCCGGGCGGCCAACGTCAGCAGGAACTGCGAGGCGAGCGCACCGACACCCTCGCTCCCCCGCGCCACCAGACCACCCGTACGCCGCACGTCACCATGGCGCACCCCCAGGTAGAAGCACGGGAGCCGGAAACGCACCGTCCGGCACCCGGCCTCCCGCAGCAGGCCGGCCGGATGCGGCGAGGTACCGATCAGCAGGTCCCCCGGAGCCAGCGCGGTACTGACACCGTGACGCCGCACCGAGGCCGCCCCCCGGACGTGCAGGGTGACGTAGAGGCAGTCCTCGGGATCGGCCCCGGGCGGCGGGGACAGGACGTCGATGCAGGCGCCGGCGGCCTGATCGGGCAGGTGGACCCGGCTTTCGGGTGCGGGGGTTTCGGGCATGAGTGAGGGACCCGAGAGGATCATGGAAGGCTCCGACCGGTTCGTGGGGTTCAGTGCGAGGTGTGGGGGAGGATCGCCCGCCGTCCGGCGCCCGGTGGAGGTGGCACCGTCGGCTGTAGGGCGTTCATCGGCGGCAGGGCGTTCAGGAGAGGAACTTCTCCACGACGGCGTTGAACTCGCCGGGGTTCTCCAGGAACGGGAAGTGCGAGCTCGCCACGCTCCTCGGGAACACGTGCAGGCGGGCACCGGGGATCCGCTCGGCGATGTAGCGCTGGGACGACGGGTCCACGTGGCTCCCCTCGCAGCCGAGCACCAGGGTCGGCACGTCGATGCAGTCGAGGACGTCGCGCCAGTCCTGGGCGCAGTGGTCGAAGAGCAGCGGAACGCCCGCGTACGCCGGGGTGGCGCGGATCTGCTCGGTCACGAAGGCGAGCAGGTCCGGGTCGGTGTCGCCGCTGAACATCGAGCGGACGAAGCCTTCGCGGACCGCGGCACCGTCCGGGCCGGCCAGCGCGGCGCACAGCTCCAGCAGCCCCGCCACGTCGAAGATCGCGCCGGACTCGCGCTGCTCGGCCGGTGCCGTCCAGGGCACCGCCGCCACGGCGGCCGGCTGGTCGACCAGGACGAGCCGACGGATGCGACCGGTGCCGTGCCGGTCGATGAAGCTCCACCACACCGAGGCGCCCATCGACCAGCCCAGGGCGTCGAAGGTCTCCAGGCCCAGGTGGTCGAGCAGGCCGAGGACGTCGTGGGCCAGGCGCGCGATGCGGTAGCCGTGGCGCGGCTTTCCGGAGCGGCCGTGGCCGCGGAAGTCCACCGTCACGACGCGCCGGCCCGGTGCCAGGCCCTCGTACTGGTGGCGGAACATCTCCTGCGTCTGCCCCCAGCCGTGGAGCATCACCAGCGGGACCCCGTCGCCACCGCTGTCGCGGTAGTCCAGGCGCACACCGTCGTCAGTGATCAGTTGGTGCATGGTGCTCGTTCTTGTCCGTTCGTATCGGCTCGTCGGGTCCGAGGAGTCCGGGACCCGTAGGTCGCCGGGGGGATGAGCGGCAGCTCGTAGTGAGGATTCTCGCGGTGGGCCGAACCCGTGACCACCGACCGACGTAGGGATTGCCCGACGACGCTTCATCGCTCTGTAGCAACGCCGTCCTGCCAGGACGTCACCTGCAACGCCGCCACCTGCGACGACGTCACCTGCAAGGACGTCACCTGCGGCAGGGCCGCGTCCCGGGCGCGCTCGCGGCCTACCGGTAGGCCGCCTCCGCCGGAACCTGCAGCAGGTCGCGCAGCCGCAGCCCCAGGTGCAGCACCAGGCGGTGCGCACCGTCGTCCAGGTCCAGGCCCGTGATCTCCTGGATCTGGCGCAGGCGGTAGTACAGCGAGGTGCGGTGCAGTTCCAGGGCCTCCGCGGTCTTGGGCACCGAACCGGCGTTGTCCAGGTAGCAGCGCAGGGTCTCCTCCAGCCGGGCGTTTCCGCCGCCCTCCAGCAGGCGCCGAAGCGGCTTGGGCAGGAGGGAGTCGTCGAGCGCGCTCTCGGGCAGCTGGAGGAACACCGCGTACTCCCCGAGCCGCTCCCAGTCGCCGATGCCCTGCAGCCGGGGCAGCCGACGGGCCGCGCGCACCGCCACCCGGGCCTGGTCGTAGGAGATCCAGGCGTCGGCCAGCGCCGTCCGGCGCCCGCCCACGCCCACCGCCACGGTCGGCTCCGGGCCCAGGAAGGTCGTCAGGGAGCGGACGACGGCGCGGCACTGCTGTTCCAGGCCGTCCTCCGCGGGTTCCCGCTCGAAGACCTGCACCAGGACCGCCCGGTCCTGGTCGACCATCGACAGGCCGCGGGCCGTACGGGTCCGCCGGAACGGCTCCAGCGCGGCGCGCAGCGCCACCTCGGTCTGGCCGGAGGGCCCGTGCCACCCGGAGACCGCCACGCTGGTCACCACGACGTGCGGGCCGGCCGGCAGCAGACCGTCGTCCACCACGCGCTGGTGCGCGGCGCAGCGCTGCGTCGAGTCCGAGCCGACCAGCCGGCTCACCAGAGCGCGGACGTGCTCCTCGTCCTCGTCCGAGGCTCGCCGCTCGGCGTACATCTCGACCGCCACGGCGCGGGCCACCCGGTCGATGGCCTCGGTCTCGGCCGTGGTGAGGGGCTCGCCCGCCGCCACGACCATCAGGATGCCCAGCATGTGGCCGCGTTCCAGGACCGGGACGCAGTAGCGCGGCCGGAGCCCCAGGTCGTCGCGGCCCGGCAGGATCCCGGGACGGGTCCACCGGGCGACCCCCTGCGACAGCACGTAGCGGATGGTCTCGTCGTCCGCGGTGCCCTGGAGCAGCGTGCGCACGCGCACCCGGTCCTCGTCGCCGAAGTGCCGGCTGGTGCAGATCAACCGCACCAGGGGGTCGTCGAGAACGACCGAGCGCCCCAGCTCCTCGGCCAGGCCGTCCACCAACGTCTGCAGCACCTCGCCTCCCGAACGCGAGCGCTGGTTCCATCTCTGCATGATCACAAGCCTCCTGGCGCCATTCATACAAGGAGCGAAACGGGCTCGACAAACGTTCGACAAACCGAGGATCCGACGGCTCCACCGGTGCCGGACAGCGACCGCCCCGGCCCGCACCGACAGCCGGAAGCGGCTCCCCGGACGAAGCCCGGAGACGACCGCGATCCATGAACTCTCATCCGACATACGGGAATTGACGTTACGTCAGCCGCCACGACGGCCGACCGCGCGACCGCCGGCCACACCGCTCCCCGACCTCAGGACCGCACCCACCCGACACCGAGGAGCCCACGCCCCGCCATGCCCGTCGGGCGATCGGTGCGCGGATCGTCACCTCGCGGTGCACGGCCGGAACACCCACCCCCGGCACCGCTTCCTAGCCTGGGAGCCGTTCCGCCTCCCCCTGCTCCCGGCAGCTCCCAGGGCCCGAGGCGAGAGCGCCGCACCGCCACCGGCCACCGGTGCCCAGGGCGTCCGGCGCCCGCACTCCCCCTCCCCCCACGCCATCGCCATCGCCAGGAGAAACCCCCGTGCCCGCCCACCACCCCCTCTCCGACCCCCAGCCCCACCCGGAAGCCGCCGGCACCGACCTGACCCTCGACGCCCGGCTCGTCCTCGGCGAACACGAGTCCGTCGACGTCCCGGTACGCCTCGCCTACCGCGGCGACGACCCGCTCGCCGTCGGACTCGAGTTCCTCGGCCCCGCCGCGGAAGCCGGCACCTGGCACTTCTCCCGCGACCTCCTCTGGGAAGGCCTCCAACGGCCCACCGGCCTCGGCGACGTCCGCATCTGGCCCCCCTGCACCTGCCACGGTCGCGCCGCCCTGCGCATCATGCTCAGGAACCGCGACCACGTCGCCCTCGTCGACCTCCCCACTCGCCAGGTCCGCCGCTGGCTCCGCCGCGAGACCTTCACCCTCGTCCCCCAGGGCACCGAGGGCACCCTCATCGACTGGCCCGCCGAACTCGACGGCCTCACCGCCTGACCTCCGCGCCCCACCGGCACGACCAGCCCGCCCTCACCGGCCTCACACGGGTGGAGGACCGTACGCAGCACCTGACGGGCAGCGGCCCTCCAGAGGCGGAAGGGCAGGTCCGAGGAATTGGCCCCCGGCTCCGCGGCCGAGACGGGCACCGCGCTGCGGCACCTGCTGGACCAGATGACCGAGAAGGGCGCGGTCGTCCTCGCGGACATCGTCGACACCCAGGCCTTCCAGGCACTGGTCGAGCGGTACGGCGAGATCACGGCCCAGGAGGGCAGCGGCAGTTTCATCCACCGCTTCGTCGACCTGCGCAGGACCATCGGGCTGCTCACCGATCCCGCGGTCAACCAGCCGTTGCTCCACCCGCTGATGGTCGCCCTCATCTCCTACGCCGTCGGCGGGCCCGTACGGATCGTCGATGCCCGGGCGAAGGACGCCGAACCGTTGTCGGTCCTGGCGCAGGACAACATGCTCCACATCGACAACACCCCCTTCAACGACGAATACGAGATCCTCGTCACCTGGCGGCGCGGCACGACCGAGGCCCCCGTGACCGAGGAGGACCACCGGCTCGCCTCCCTGTTCCCGCCCTCCGAGGATCCGGCCCCGCAGTCGACGTGCCTCCCGACGGAAACACGTGATCAAGCAGAGGCCGCCTCGATTTCCGGCGAACGGAGAGCCCCACCAAGAAGGATCTCGGTGGGGCTCGAAGTCAAGCCGAGCGGACCGACGCGTGCCCCCGGTACCGTCAGTGCCATCCCTCGCACCGCCGCTACAGGAAGGATCACTCGGCGACGGCCAGGTCCCCGACCAACTGCACGCGTTCGTCGAGTTCCTGGGCGAACTCCCGCCATGTCTCGGCGTACTGACGCGCGAGGTTCGCCACCAGTACCCCGCAGTGCGGCGGCACCACGGCCGTCAACTCGGTCCACTCGTCCGTCCCGATGGCGTTCTGCCGCAGCAGTCGCAGCAGCAACCGGCCCTCCTCCTTGTGGCGCAAGGAGGGATCCCGCAGCAGCTTCTCCAGCACGGTGGCCGGATCGCGCTGCACCAACCGCATCCGCCGTTCGGTGCGCTGCCGGGGGACTCCGGCCACGGTGGCGGACTCGCGGGGCGCGCCGCCCGCCGCGGACCGGGCACCCACCGGGTCCTCGCCGGATTCAAGACGTCGGCGAACGTCGCTGACCGTCGCCGGAGATATCCCCGCGAGCCGCGCCACCTCGCGCAGCGAGGCCTGCGGACGCTCAGCGATCAGTTCGGCGGCCCGCTGCCGGCCGGCCACGCTGCTCAGCGGGCGGACCTTGCCGTCCCGTCCGACTCGGGCACCCAACTCCGGTACAGCCTCGCTCGAGCACCGCCGGATCGCCGCCACGGCCTTGGCCCCCAGGCCCGCCGCCCGCGCGATCGCCCTGTCGGACATGTGCGGATGGGAGACCACGATCCGCGCAGCCGCGGCACGGCGATCAGCGTGCGACAGCGGCAAGCCGTGGGTGACGTTCGCTTCAACGGCCCACAAGAACGCATCGTCGGTGCTACCGTCGAAGAACTCGACATCTATGGTCTCCTGCCCTTTCAGGAGAGCAGCCATCAGACGATGCATTCCGTCGATCACCCGCATGCTGCGCCGATCGACGAGAATGGGTGGAAGTGGTGCGTCGAGCTCGGCCAGTCGGGCGACGTGATCCCCGTCCGCCCCGCTCAAGCGAGGGGATTCGCCGGGCAGCAGGGAACCGATCGAAACCGCCACAACCGCCCGCTGGCGGAAGTCGACAGGAACAGCCCCGGCAGTCGGCTCGACGGTCACCCCCTTGCCGGTCGTCAAATTTCTTGATTTGAAAGAGCCAACGGTTGAACGAGTCAATGCATTTCCCCCATGATGAAGAACAGCTTAAGCCTGCTGCACGCATCACCCACAGTTACGCAAGAGCACCTGTACGCAAAGCGCATGACCTTCGCATCAAGATCCTCTCGGCCTCTACTCCTCCACTACAGCCCACACCGCCATACCCCACGGCAGAATCGCCGAATGCATACCACTGCGACGCATGGGTAACACCTCATCACATTCGGGAGAGCGCCGAGGCGAGGCCGCGAGGCGAACTCACTCCACCATCGCGCGACACCTCTCCCCATGTAACCATCACGCGTGCATGACCCATCTCCCACATCCGCATGGAGAGTTCTCAACCCGCCAAAGTTGGATAGTACTCAACAACCGCAGGAGTTCGATACGCAAGAGGCGGTCGGGCGCTCCACAACCTCACGTCGAGCCGCGATCCCGCCCCCCCTGCTGGCACCGGTCGGGGACGATCAAGCGGGTTCCCCGAACGTCAGCGCGGCGTTCAACTGTCGACCGCCGCAGTTGAACGGGCCGCGGCCGGCAAGGGCGAGGACACCCTGGCGGCCGTCGCAATGCCGACCACGGTAAAGCAATACTAATTACCGGTTATTTCCTTGGAAAAGAGTCCGAATTCCTTCGGGGTCGGCACGTTTCCGGTCGCGGGTGAGGTTCGACGTGCGCGAGGCCATGGATTCATCGCCCCGGACCATGGTGGAGAGGATGTCCTTCTGCGCGTGAACGACCTGCTGATCCCGGATTCCCCGGTACGCTCAGGCCGGTCGGATTCGAGATCGAGGGTGGCGGCCGCGGCCCGGAGGCCTCGTCCGTTCAGATGGCAGCGGAGGCCGACGTCAAGGCGACGCCGGCGTCACCGAAGATCCCTTTGGTGGACTTCCCTGCCACTGCGGTCAGCTCGACGGACAGCGGCGACCCCCTGTGCGATGCGCACCGAGGAGAAGTGCACGGCGCACACGCCCGATCTCCTATTGAAGGCAGCACCGAAGGCAGCACCGTCGCTCTCCCGCGAGCAGGTCCTACGGATCCGCCGCGCACTGGTGCAGTTCGGCCAGGATCGCGGCTGGAGACAGCCGGCATGAATCACACTTCTCGGATAGCCGGCCTCCGCCCAGGAAGCGCTCCCCCGTGATGCAAGCGCCCGCCAAGAGATCTCGCAGACGTGATCGAAACCATGGGTGAAGTGGAGCACGACGGCACTGGGATTCGATTCGTGATGCCGTCCGAACGGTGAAGTCCCAGCAGTCGCGCGCCGCGGGGTCTGCGCAGAGCGACGCCGACCGACGCCGACAAGACTCCCAAGCCACCGCAGCACGACCGGTTGCGACCCACCTGCGGAGACCTCGCCACCGCCGGCCCGCCCCTGGACGGCCGGCGACCTGTAGACCGCCGTCACGAACCGGAGTTCGTGGCGGTCACGCCTCGGCTGCCGCCCGGATGAACCGCGCCAGCCGACCGATGCCGTCCGCGATCTCCTGCTGCGTGACGCAGCTGACGGACAGTCTCATGCCGTGCTCTCCGCCGCCCTGGGGATAGAAGTAGGACATCGGGGTCCAGATGACTCCGAACTCCTGCGCCGAGCGCGTCAGCGCGACGTTGTCCACACGGAACGGAACGGTCACGGCCAGGAAGAAGCCCCCGCTGGGCTTGTTCCAGTGAACCCCGAGTTCCGCCCGGGTCTCCCGTGGAAAGCACTCTTCGAGCCGACGCAGGGTGGCCTGCATCGCCTCCCCGTAGTACTCCGAGGTCCTGGCGTTCAGCCCCGAGGCCCGTCCGCCGCCGCCGAGCAGCATGCCGGCCACCGCGGCCTGGCTCAGCGGGGAGGTGTTCACCGTCACCATGCTCTTGATCTTGGTGAGTTCATCGGCCAGCAGGCCGCGGTTGCCGGCTCTGTCCACGACCAGCTGGTCCGCCACCGCGAAGCCCACCCGCGAACCGGGGAAGAGGGTCTTGGAGAACGACCCGAGATGGACCACCCGGCGACCGCTGTCGAGGGACTTGAGGGTCGGCAGCTGCTGCCCGGGGCTGACGATCCGGTAGGGACTGTCCTCCAGGATGAGGATGTCCTGACGGGCCGCCAACTCGAGCAGCTCGTGCCGAGCCTCCAGCGGCATCGTGGTCCCCGAGGGGTTCGAGTGGTCGGGGACCACATAGAAGGCCCGGGGCCGGCGCCCGCGCGCCCGTTCGGCCAGGATCGCCGCTTCCAGCTCGGCGCAGCTGAAGCCGGACGCGTCCTCCTCGACAGCGATCAGCTCGACGCCCAGCACCCGGGCCGCACCGGTGATCCCCACGTAGCAGGGACTGGAGGCCATGAGCACGTCCTCGGGGCCGGAGACGAGTGCACGCACCGCGAGGAACATCGCCTCCTGGCAGCCCACGGTGATCACGATGGACTCGGCCGGTACGTCGGTGTTCTCGTCCAGGCGAAGCGACTCGGCCACCAGCTCGCGGATCCGGCCGCTTGCCGGGCCGTACTGGAAGAGCGCGTCACGGACCTGGGCCGGCGAGTGCCCGGTCTCCTCCAGGTGATCGAGGTAGCGCCGGATGTGCGCGAAGACGTCCTCGGTCTCGAAGAAGCCGTCGTACGGGCGGCCCGGGGCGAAGGAGATCGCATCCGGATAGCGCTGCGTCACCTCGTTGAGGAAATTCATCGTGTCAAGCACGGGGTCGGAGAGGCTGAAGTGCAGCTCCTCCTTCCGCAGGCTGTTTTCTTCCGGCGCCGGCCGGAGCTCGCTGCGCATCATCAAAACCGCCAGTTCGTCGGGGGGACAGCCGATCACCCACACGTACGGTCGCAGGCATCCCGCGCCCCCGGTCCGGCGCGATGGTCTTCGAGCGTCGACTCAAAGCGATCCTGACTGAGCCCACTCCGTCGGAGCACTATGACGCGGCATCGCATCGTGGATCAATGCTCGGGTGTCATCGACCGGTCCGCTCGACCTGCGTCCAACCGGCGCGATGCCGCAGTTGAACGCAGGTCGGCCGGCCGCGGGCCGACGCGTCCGGCCGACAACGCGGCTGCGGCGGCCCGGCATTGATCAACGCTGCGACCCGATGCCATAGTGAGGAGCCGTAGCGCCGCGCCGTGCAATGAGTTGCGTGTCAGCTGCATTTCGTCAATGGCCGCGGGCCTTTTCTCTTTTCCCGTCGAATACGGCGCGACTGTCGGTTTTGCCATGCGATCCCGGGCCCGTAGTTCGGCAGCAGAATTCCAGTTGGAGGGAACACATGGGCGACAGTAGCGAGCTGAGGTATCTCCGCTCGAACGTGATCATCGAGCCGCTGGTCGACAGGTTCTACGCTTGGATGTTCACGTTCGCACCGGTCCCGGCGTCGATGAACCTGGCGTTCCTGCAGGTGCCGCTGCTCGAGTCGTACCTGCAGTCCCCACAGGTGCACGTCGCGGCCAGCAACAACCCTGACCTGCGCGGCGGTTACTTCGTCAACGTCCCCGAGGAGCGCGCCGGCGAGGTCGCGGAGCTGCTCGAGACGATCAAGAGGGACCGGGCCGACATGCTGGCCTTCGCCGAAGCGATCGCCGAGGGCGAGGAGCTGGTGCGCCAGAACGCCACCGGCTTCGACCTCACCCCGCTCTACCCGAAGCTGCCGACCGCCCTGAACGGGCTGGTCGAGATGGCGTACGACACCAGCAACCAAGCCGCGCTCCGCTTCCTCGAGCCGCTCACCTACAAGAGCCCGGCCTTCGACGAGCGGCGCCAGTCGGTTCAGCTGTCGCTGGACGACGGTGTCGAGCGCCCGTTCATCCTGAGCACCCCGCGGCTCCCCTCGCCCGACGTGCTCGAGCTGCAGATCCCGTTCAACCACCCCGGTCTGGAGGCGCTGTTCCAGGCCCGGACCAAGCCCACCACGGCCGCCGCGCTGGTCGAGGCGCTCGGCCTCGACGAGACGCAGGCGGCGCAGCTCGACAAGCTGCTGACCACCGAGCCGAGCCTGTCCGCGGACCGGCACATCGAGGATGGCGGCCGGATCCGCTACTTCGGCCACGCCTGCCTGGTGCTGCAGACCCCCGACGTGTCGATCGTGACCGACCCGTTCATCAGCACCGACAACACCCAGGGCGACCGCTACACCCTGGACGACCTGCCGGACTACATCGACCTGGTCCTGATCACCCACGGGCACCAGGACCACATCGTGCTGGAGACCCTGCTGCAGCTGCGCGGTCGGGTCGGCGCCATCGTGGTTCCGCGCTCCTCTCGGGGCAACCTGGAGGACCCGTCGATGGGCCTCTACCTCCGGGAGATCGGCCTGCCGGTGATCGAGGTCGACGACTTCGACGAGGTGCCCTTCAAGGGCGGCCGCGTGGTGGCCACCCCGTTCCTCGGCGAGCACTCCGACCTGGACATCCGCTCCAAGTCGACCTTCTGGGTCGAACTGGCCGGGAAGAACGTCTTCGTCGGTGCGGACTCCTCGGGCATCGACCCGGTGCTCTACCGCTACATCCGCAACAACCTGGGCCAGGTCGACATGGCCTTCCTGGGCATGGAGTGCGACGGTGCACCGCTGACGTGGCTGTACGGCGGCCTGTTCACCAAGCCGGTCACCAAGAAGATGAGCGACTCGCGCAAGCTGTCCGGCTCGAACGCCGCGCAGGCCGGCGACATCATGGTCGAGTTGGGCGCCACCGAGGCGTACATCTACGCCATGGGCGAGGAGAGCTGGCAGGGTCACGTGATGGCCACCACCTACCACCCGGACACCTACCAGCTCAAGCAGATCGAGGAGTTCCTCGGCTGGTGCAAGGAGCGCGGCTTCACCGCCGAGCACCTGTTCAACCAGCGTGAGTGGCGCTGGTAGCAGTCTCGGGTACGACCTTCGGCCCGCTGCGGGGTCCATGCCCGCGACCCGGTGTCGCGACCAGACCGCGCGGCGGGCCCGGGCGGCTCCCCCGCAGCCGTACCGCACACGGTTCGCCGAGCGGTCGACCGACGGTACCGGGCCGCGCTCGGCAGTCCCCGCGGCCGGCCCTGCCCGACCCTCACGCGCGGCTCCGGCCGGGCGGCCGGACGGCCGCCCGGCATTTCTTGTGGGCAACCGATCCGGGTCCGTGGATCGGCTGAACGAGGGAACCCTCAATGATCGACAGCACCCGCCGTCCCGACGACGGCGCACCGATGCGGGAGTACCTCCCCGTGGTGCCCGCGGATCTCGCGACCGCGGTCCAGCGGCTCGCCGACGCCTCCGGCGTCGGCACCGACACAGTGCACCTGGCCGCCCGGCTCAAGGTGGCCGCGGCGGTCACCGGCTCCTCCGACCTCTCGTCGGACGAGGGCAGTTGGGAGGACCTGGTCGCCCGGGTGGCCACACCGCCGGGGCGGGCCGAGGCCGAGCTGGCCTGGCAGGGCGTCGGCGCCCAGGGGTACGTGCCGCCGGCGCAGGTCGCCGGCTACCTGCTGACCGCCCTGCACCGGCTGACCGCAGACCCGGGCGAGCCCCACCGGCTGCGCAGCCTGCTCCCGGAGGCGGAACTGCGCAGCCAGCTGGAGGCGTTCGCCGGCCCGGTCCGCCCGCTGCCCGATCGCCGCTTCCACGAGCTGTTCGAGGAGCGGGTGCGCCACCACCCCGACGTCGTCGCCGCCGTGCAGGGCGAGCGCGGTTGGAGCTACCAGGAGCTGAACCGGCGGGCCAACCGGATCGCCCGGCAGCTGCACCAGCGTGGGCTACGCTCCGAGGACGTTGTCGCCGTGGTGACCGAGCGCACCCTGGAGTGGCTGGCGGCGGTGCTGGCGGTACTCAAGGCGGGCGGCTGCTACCTGCCCCTGGAGCCGCACTTCCCGGCCGACCGGATCACCGCGGTACTGGGCCGCAGCGAGGCCCGCTGGGTGCTCGCCGAGCGCGGCGTGCCGCACCTCGACGAGGCGCTCCGGGGCCGCTCCGACGTCGAACTCTCCTACCTGGACGAGCTGCTGGCCTGGCAGGGCCCGGACCACGACCTCGGCCTCACGGTGGCCGCCGACCAGCTCGCGTACATCTACTTCACCTCGGGCTCCACCGGTGAGCCCAAGGGCGCGATGTGTGAGCACGACGGCTTCCTCAACCATCTTCTGGCCAAGATCGAGGATCTCGGCATCGAGGAGGGCCAGGTGGTGGCGCAGACCGCGCCGCAGTGCTTCGACATCTCGCTGTGGCAGCTGGTCAGCGCGCTGCTGGTGGGCGGCCGCACCCACATCATCGAGCAGGAGACCGTCCTGGACGTCCACCGGTTCGTCCGGACGGTGGCCGACCACGGCATCCAGGTGCTCCAACTGGTCCCCTCCTACCTGGACGTGGTGCTGTCGGCGCTGCAGGAGCGGCCCCGGCCGCTGCCCGCGCTGCGCTGCGTCTCGGTGACCGGTGAGGCGCTCAAGAAGGAGCTCGCCCAGCGCTGGTTCGCCGCTTTCCCCGACGTGCTCCTGGTCAACGCCTACGGGCTCACCGAGACCTCCGACGACACCAACCACGAGGTGATGGACCGGGTGCCGGACCATCGGTCGGTGCCGATCGGGCGACCGGTCCGCAACGTCCGGGTGTATGTCGTGGACGATCGGCTCGACCCGGTCCCGCTGGGCGCTCCCGGCGAGATCGTCTTCTCCGGGGTCTGCGTCGGCCGCGGCTACATCAACGACGAGGCGCGCACCGAGGCGGCGTTCGGCCTCGACCCGCACCGACCGGGTCAGCGGCTCTACCGCTCGGGCGACGTCGGCCGCTGGCTGCCCTCCGGAACCCTGGAGTTCCTCGGCCGACGGGACTCGCAGGTGAAGATCAACGGCTTCCGGATCGAGATCGGCGAGATCGAGAACCGGCTGCTCCGGGTCCCGGGCGTGCGGGACGGCGCCGTTGTGATCGCCGGCGGTTCCGGGAAGCCGCAGCTGGTCGGCTACTTCACCGGCCGGGACGCTCCGTCCCCCACCGACGTCGGGCAGGCCCTGACGGCGGCGCTGCCCGCCTACATGGTGCCGCAGCGCCTCTACCGGATCCCGGAGCTGCCACTCACCGCGAACGGCAAGACCGACAAGAAGGCGCTGCTGCGGATGGCCGCCGAGTCCGAGCGGGCCCTCGACGGCGCCGTCGAGGCCCCGGCGACCGACTCCGAGCGCCGGGTCGCCCTGCTGTGGGCCGAGCTGCTGAAGGTGCCACTGGAGCGCATCGGCCGCGACTCGCGATTCGCCGAGCTCGGCGGCACCTCGATGACCGCGATCCGCCTGGTGATCGCGCTGGACCGGGTGCTGACGGTCAAGGACCTGGCTGACACCCCCACGGTCGCCGAGGTGGCGGCCCTGCTGGACCGGATCGACGCAAGCTCCCCCGAGAGGACGACACCGTGAGCTCCACGACCATCCCCGACCCGGCGACCCCGGGCGCGCAGCGCCGACCCGGCGGCCTGCACGTCCTGACGGCGGCTCCCGGCCCCGGCGGGGCCGCCGGCTGGGCGGCCGGGCACCGCGACGAGGTGCGGGCACTGGTCGCCGATCACGGGGCGGTGCTGCTGCGCGGCCTGGACGTCGGCTCGGCCGCCCAAGTGGCCGCGGTCGCCGACGGCCTGGGCATCGGGAGGATGACCGAGCGGGAGCGGTTCGCCCCGCGCGGCAGGCACGCCGACGGCGTCTACTCCGCCTCCGAGTGGCCCGCCGACGAGCCCATGTGCATGCACCACGAGCTCAGCTACGCCGCCGAGGTCCCGAGCCTGCTGCTGTTCGGCTGCCTGACCGCGCCGGCCGGTGGCGGGATGACCGAGGTGGCGGACGGCCAGGAGGTGCTCAAGGCACTGCCCGCCGAGCTGGTGGAGCGCTTCACCCGCGAGGGTTGGCTCCTCACCCGGATGTACCACGAGGTCGGTGTCCCCTGGAGCGACGCGTTCCAGACCGATGGCCGGGCCGAGGTCGACGCGTACTGCGCGGCCGCCGGTCTGGAGCACGAGTGGCTGCCCGGCGACCGGCTGCGCACCCGGCAGCGGCGTGCCGCCGTGGTCCGGCATCCGCGCACCGGTGCCCCGGTCTGGTTCAACCAGGTGGCCTTCCTCAACGAGCGGACCATGGACCCGGTGATCCGCGACTACCTGGTCGACGTCTACGGCCCCGACGGCCTGCCCTTCAACACCGCCTACGGCGACGGCTCGGTGATCTCCGACGAGACCGTCCACACGATCAACGAGGTCTACCTCAAGGCCGCGGTCGGCGAGCCCTGGCAGGACGGCGACGTCCTGCTGCTCGACAACCTCCGGATGGCACACAGCCGGGCCCCCTACCAGGGCAGGCGGGAGATCGTCGCCATCCTCGGCGACCCGGTCCGCCTTCCCGACCACCTCCGGTCCTGACCCGGCCTCAGCCGATCTGCCCACGCCCAGCCCAGAACCACGGAGTCCGCATGTCCGACAACACCGCTGTGCCCCCGTTCGCCGTGATCTCCGGCGGCCAGGTCCACCGGGTCCTCGACGGCCGGCACCGGCAGGTCGTCGACCTCATCGAGTCCGCCTACCGCGCACACGGCGCCGGTGACACCGTCAACCCGCCGTCGTACTTCCTGCGCTTCCCCGACCGCCCCAGCTCCCGGATCATCGCGTTGCCCGCCTCCATCGGCGGCGAGACCCCGGTGGACGGCATCAAGTGGATCTCCAGCTTCCCGGAGAACCTGGAGCGCGGCATCCCCCGCGCCTCGGCCGTGCTGATCCTCAACGACCACGACACCGGCTACCCGCTGGCCTGCCTGGAGAGCTCGATCATCAGTGCCAGCCGCACCGCGGCCTCCGCGGCGCTGGCGGCCGACCACCTCACCAAGCACGACGACCGCCCCCGGCGGATCGGCTTCTTCGGGGTCGGCCTGATCGCCCGCTACATCAACGACTACCTGGCCGGCACCGGCTGGTCCTTCGACGAGTTCGGCGTGTTCGACCTGTCCGCCGAGCACGCCCACGGCTACGCCGACTACCTGAAGCGCTCCACCGACGGATCGGCCAGGGTCACCGTGCACGGCAGCGCCGAGGACGTGGTCCGCGGCAGCGACCTGCTGGTCTTCGCCACCACCGCCGGCGCCCCGCACGTCACCGACCCGGCCTGGTTCTCGCACAACCCGGTGGTCCTGCACGTCTCGCTGCGCGACCTGTCCCCCGAGGTGGTGCTCGCCTCGACCAACATCGTCGATGACGTGGAGCACTGCCTGAAGGCGGACACCTCGGTGCACCTGGCCGAACAGCGGGTCGGTCACCGCGACTTCATCGACGGCACCCTGGACGACGTGCTCACCGGGCGGCTGACCCCCGCCGCCGACCGGCCGGTGGTGTTCTCCCCCTTCGGCCTCGGGGTGCTCGACCTCGCGGTCGGCAAGCACGTCTACGACACCGTGCTCAGCGCCGGAGAGCTGGGGGTCGTCGAGGACTTCTTCCACGAGCTGCGCCGCTACGGCTGACCGGCCCGGATCCCCTGACAAGCGCGGCTGCGGGAGGCAAGCGGTGATCATCTCGGCACCTCACGAATACAATGAGGCCGGCCTGTACGTAGACCTGGCCTCTTCCTTCGAGCTGCCCCTCTATCTCAAGTGCGAGGGCTTCAACTTCTCCGGCTCGATCAAGCAGAAGCCCGCCCTGGAGATGGTCGAGACGGCCGAGAAGTCGGGGCTGCTCGGCTTCGACTCGATCCTGGTGGAGTCCTCCTCGGGGAACCTGGGAGTCGCGCTCAGCATGATCGCGGCGAGCAAGGGCCACCGCTTCGTCTGCGTCACCGATGCCCGTTGCAATCCGGCCACGCGCCAGATCATGGCGGCGTTCGGCGCCGAGGTGCACGTCATCACGGAGCCGGATCCGGTGACCGGGTTCCTCGGTGCTCGGCTGGCGTACGTCCAGCGGCTCTGCGAGAGCGACGAGCGCTACCTCTGGCTCAACCAGTACGTCAACTCGGACAACTGGCGGTCCCACTACCGACTGACGGCTCCACAGATAGCCGACCAGTTCCCGGAGCTCGACCTGCTCTTCGTCGGCGCCGGAACCACCGGCACCCTGATGGGCTGCGCCCGCTGGTTCAAGGAGCACCGGCCCGGCGTGCGGATCGTCGCGGTGGACAGCGTCGGCTCAGTGGTCTTCGGCGGACCGGCGGGACGCCGGATGATCCCCGGCCTCGGCTCCGGAGTGCGGCCGCCGCTGCTGGACGAGTCCCTGGTGGACGAGGTGGTGACGGTCCCGGAGGCCGACACGATCCGGGCCTGCCACCGACTGGCCGGCCACGGGTTCCTCTTCGGCGGCTCCACCGGGACGGTGGTGGCCGGC
>NZ_JBEXWT010000129.1:0-11574 GCF_040629945.1 Kitasatospora sp. NPDC005856
ACCTGAGCCATGAAAAGCCTCCTAGCGGCGGTGTACGGGATGCAACGCCGTTGATCCTACTGCCCGCCCCGGCCCCCGCCAGGGGGCGGCCACCGGACCGGTCACCCGGCTCGGGCCCGGGACGGCCCCGGGGCGGTTCGGGGGTACGGCGACTCCACGGGGTGGGATCGGGGCCCGAGCGGGAACTGCCTCGAGCGCCTCGGGGCCGGCCCGGCCCGGGCGGTAGCGGCCTCTTGCCCCCCGGCCCCCAGGGGCCTGCCCTGCCCGGTCCTGCCTGGCGCGGTCGCGGTCCTGGTTTGGGGTGGGGTCAGGCGGTGTTGGTGTTGGCGTTGGGGAGGGTGAAGGGGATGCCGGTGAGGTCCTGGGAGACGTCCCAGAGTCGTTGTCCCAGCGCCGGATCGAGTGCGCGGGGTGCCGGCGTGCTCCGGGCCGGGGTGCCGCGGAGTTCGGCGATGCCGCGGGGTGCGTAGAGTTCGCCGCTTTGTGCGTCGGGTGCGGTGGCGGCGTGGAGTTGTGGTTGCGCGCCGCGTGCGGGGGGCTGGGCGAGGGGGCGGAGGAGGTGGCCGTAGAGGAGGCGCGTGGGGGTGGTGGCGGTGGTGTGGGGGAGGTGGGTGGCGGCGTAGCCGGGGTGGGCGAGGAGGCTGCGGACGGGGTTGTGGCTGGCGGTGAGGCGGCGGTGGAGTTCGAGGGCGAAGACCGCGTTGGCGAGTTTGGACTGGTTGTAGTGGCCCATGGGGGAGTAGGTGCGCTCGCCGGTGAGGTCGTCGAAGTCGATGCGGGCGCGGCGGTGGTTGGCGGAGGTGACGGTGACGATGCGGGGGTCGCGGCCGTGGGTGAGGAGGTCGATGAGGTGGGCGGTGAGGGCGAAGTGGCCGAGGTGGTTGACGGCGAGTTGGAGTTCGTGGCCGTCGGGGGTGAGCGTGCGTGGGGGTGCCATGACGCCGGCGTTGTTGATCAGGACGTCGGGGTGGGGGCCGTGGTCGCGCAGGTGTTGGGCGAAGGCGTGGACGGAGTGGGGGTCGGCGAGGTCGAGGTGGCGGACGTCGAGGCGGGCGTCGGGTAGGTGGGTCTTGAGGTGGGCGGTGGTGTGGTGGCCTTTGGCTTCGTTGCGTACGGCGAGGACGACGTGGGCGCCGCGGCGGGCGAGGGCGGTGGTGGTCGCCAGGCCGAGGCCGCTGGTGGCGCCGGTGACGACGAAGACTCGTCCGTGGAGGTCGGGGTCGGGGGTGAGGTCGGGGGTGAGGTCGGGGGTCGGGTTGTCCGGTGTCATGTGACTCACGCTGCCCTTGATGGCACCAAGTGTCAAGGCTGTCTCTTGGTGGCGAATGTGGCGTGGGGGCTAGGATGGGGTGGTGACTTCCCGATCTGCCGTGTCCCTGGCCCAGCGCAAGCGTCAGCTCGTCGCCGACGAGTTGACCCGCGCGGCGTTGGATCTCCTGGCGGACGGTGGGTTCGATGCCGTGACGGTGGACGAGATCGCCACGGCCGCGGGTGTGTCGAAGCGGACGTTCTTCCGGTACTTCGCGTCCAAGGAAGACGTGGTGGTCCAGTTCCTGGGCGCGCTCGGTGCCGCCATGTGCGAGGAGCTGGCCGCCCGTCCGGCGGAGGAGGTGCCTTCGCTGGCGTTGCGGCACGCGGTGTGGCGGTGCGTCGAGGACTGCGCCGGGCACGAGGAACGGGCCCGCAAGGTGGTGCGGCTGGTCCTGTCGACCCCCGCTCTGCTCGCCCGCTTCCTGGAGCGCCAGGCGCAGTGGCGCGACGATCTCGCCGTGGAGCTCGCCGGGCGGCTGGGCATGGACGCCGGGCGCGAGCTGTATCCGCGGCTGGCCGCGGACATGGCGCTGGCGGCGTTCCACACGGTCCTGCAGCGCTGGAGCGCCGCCGGCACGGACGCCGGTACGGACGCCGGTACGGACGGTGGCGCGGTGGACGTCGCGGTGCTGACGGAGAACTGTTTCGCCGTCATCGCCCCGGCCCTGGACGCCGTCGTGCGCACCCCCGCCCCGGACGGGGCCCCCGCCCAGGCCTGAACCCGCTGTACTCCGGGGCCGCCGCGCTCCGGCCCGCCGTATCCCGTGGCCGTCGGTGTTCCGGGCCCGCCGTGTTCCGGGTCCGTCGTGTTCGGCGGCTGTCAGTGCTGCGGGGTCGGGTCGGTGGTGCGTGCGGGGGTGGGGGTGGAGGCGTGCCGCCGGGACGCCTACGATGCGGTGCATGGAGACCACGGCGGAACTCGTCCACCTGGAGCGGATGTTGCTCGACTTCGGGGACTTCGGTTTCGAGGAACAGCGGCACGCTTTCCGGTGGGTCGACATCAAGCGTTTCGGGCTGGGCGAGGGTGCGGGTGACCGGGATGTGCTGGCCGGGCTGATCGCGCATCCGCAGTTCCGGGACACCTATGACGGGGCCGGGCCCCTGGACCGGCCGCGGCACGGCCAGTGGTGGCTGGAGCGGATCACCCCCGATACCTACACGCCCGTGCCGGCGCCCGCGGCGGTGGACCTCATAGAGGCATGGGTGCTGCAGCACGGCCCGGTCCCGCCCACGCTGCGCGCGCGGCTGGAACGGGAGGTCCACGCCCCACTGCGCCGTGCCGACGCCCGTTACCTGCTGGTGCATCCTCCCGAGGACGCCCGCCACGACTACGGGCCCGTCCACACCGACTTCCACGAGCTGGTCCTCATCGACCGGGCCTCGGCCGCCGTCACGCTCCTGGTCGCCGCCGACGACTGACCCGCTCCCGGCCCGCACCCCCGGCCCCTCGGCAACCGCCGTGCGCCGCCTGTCGTTCGCGGCCCGGGGCCCGGCGGCCCCGGGCCGGGGGCGTGCCGCTCGCGGTCGGTTCCCTGTGTGGACGGCCCGGACATGGGCGCACCCCGCGGCGTGCGCGGGCGGACCCACGGACGCGACGGGGTGAGCGGGGCGCCGGCCGTCACCGTGGCAGTGCGGTCACCGGCCCGGCGGGAGCGGTCAGTTGAAGACCAGGATGTCGGTGCGCATCGGCAGCGGGCTGTTCCAGCCGATGCTGATCTTGAAGGTCACCACGCCGTTGCCCGGGGCGATGCTCGACACCTGGAAGGGCGCGCCGCCGACGAACCGGTTCCCGTTGGAGTCGATCTCGGAGGCCGTGATGACGACCGTCGAGTCGATCCCGATGACGTTCCACGGGATCTGCAGGTTGAACGTCCCGTTGCCCGGGCTCCAGGTCACCCAGCCCCGCCACACGGCAGCGACGTTGCCGCCGATGGCCGCGAGGTGCTGGTCCTGGCCGGCGGACTGCAGACTGCCCGCGATCTGCGGGACCTGGGAGGCGGTGGGTTCGTTTGCGGCCATGACGGCTCTCCTTGCGCCGGGAGAGCCCCCCACGAGCTCTCCGGATACCCAGAGTGTCCACTGATGTGCACAGCGTCACAATCACTCGTCGGGGTGAACCACCGGCGCGTCGCCGCGCCACCCGCGCGGCCACGCCCTAAGGTCGCACGCCACCCGGCGCACCCCGGCCCCGCCCGCTGCCCGCTCCCGCTGCCCGTCTCCATGGGCCGGCACCCCTGTCCGGTGGGTGCGGCCGGGCTGTCCCGGCGCGCCCTGCCGTGCCGTGTCCTGGGCTGTCTTGACACCCTGAGTCATATCCAGAATATTAGATGCGTCCGGCGAGGGGTCGGGCTTCGGGAAGGAGGCTGTGCGGTGGATCTGGATCCGCTGGCCGTGCACAAGGCGCTCGCCAACCCCGCGCGTGCGGACTTCCTGCGCTGGCTCAAGACCCCCGAGCGGTACTTCGACGAGGCGTACTACCGCGAGCGCGGTGTCGGCTTCCACATCGGCGTGTGCGTCACCGACATCCGGGAGCGCTCGGGGCTGGCCCAGTCGGTGGTCTCCGGCTACCTGCAGATCCTGCGCGAGGCCGGGCTGTTGGAGTCCGAACGCGTCGGCAAGTGGACCTTCTACCGGCGCAACGAGGAGACCATCGCCGCCTTCGCCGCGTACGTGCGCGACGAACTCTGACCCGTTCGCGCGTACTGCCCGCGCACCCGTCACATCCACCCGTCCGTCGTCACCCCCTTCTTTCGTGCGGGGGCGCCCCGGTGCGCCCTCGTTTTCTTTTGGCCAAACGCATCCAACTATCTAGATTTGTGTATCCACTGGAGGTCTGTCGTGCACCGCACCGCTGCCGCCCCCCATGTCCTGGCCGTCCCGGTCCTGGCCCTGGGCGTGTTCGGCATCATCACCACCGAGATGGGCGTCGTCGGCGTCCTGCCCGCTCTGGCCGAACGCCTGCACGTGGCCCCCGCCACCGCCGGATGGCTCGTAGGATCCTTCGCCCTCACCGTCGCCGTCACCGGACCCGTCGGTGTCCTGATCGCCTCCCGACTGCGCCGAAAAACCGTCCTGGCCACGGCACTTGCCGTCTTCGCCGCCTCCAACGCGCTCTACGCGCTCAGCGACTGCTTCCCCCTCGTCCTCGCCCTGCGGATCCTGCCCGCCCTGTTCCACCCCGTCTTCTTCGCCCTCGCCCTCACCGCCGCCACCCGCCTCGCCCCGCCCGCCAAGGCCGCACGCGCCGCCACCACCGTCTTCGCCGGCGTCAGTGCCGGCTTCGCGTTCGGCGTCCCCCTCACCTCCTACCTCGCCGACCACTTCCACCTGCCCGTCGCGTTCTGGAGCGCCGCCGCCCTCAACCTCCTCGCCTGCGCCGGCGTCCTCGCCTTCTTCCCCGACCTACCCGACACCGAACGACCCACCTACGGTGGCCAGTTGGGTATCCTGCGCCGGGGTCGGCTGTGGCTGTCCGTCGCCGCCGTCACCCTGGTCTTCGCCGCCATGTTCTGCGGCTACGGGTACATCGCCGAATACCTGCAGAACGTCACCGGCCTCGACACCTCCCTCACCGGACCCGCCCTGATGGCCTTCGGCGTCGTCATGACCGCCGGTAACCCCGTCTTCGGCCGCCTGCTGGAACGCGCCCCCGTACGCACCGTCACCGCCTACCCGCTCCTCTACCTCGCCCTCTACCTCCTCCTCGACGCCGCCGGCCCCCACCCCGGCCCCATGCTCGCCACCGTCCTGATCTGGGGCGCCGTCCACTCCGGCGGCCTGGCCGTCACCCAGGCCTGGCTCGCCCGCGACGCCACCGACGCCCCCGAGTTCGGCAACAGCCTCTTCATCTCCTTCTCCAACCTCGGCATCACCCTCGGCACCACTGTCGGCGGAACCCTCGTCACCACCACTGGCCCCCGCCACCTGCCCCTGGCCGGCGCCGCCCTCGCCGCAGCCGCCCTCACCGCCGTCCTCCTGCGCCGCCGCCTCGACCGCAACCCCGACCAGACCCAGACCCAGACCCAGCAGGACCGGCCGGACCAGCCCCACCCCACCCCCACGCCCTGACCCACCCCCTCACCCACCCCGAACCCCCGGCCCGGTCCGGCCCGTCGAGGACGCCGGCCGCACACTGCGCCCCGTCGAACCGGCGGGGCGCAGCAGGTGCGGGTCTTCGGTCCGCCCCGGAGCGGTCGGGGAAACGGCGTCGGCGGGCGGTCTCACGTCTCCTCAAGACCGGTTCGGGGCCTGTCGAGCGCGCCCGGAACGCGCCGACACCCTCGGCCCAGCACCCCCCGACCGGCCGCTGCGGGTGCTGGTGGCAGGGCCCGGAGGCCGGACCTCCCTGTCGTTCGACGGAACGGTCACGCAGAAGGACTACGACGAAGCCCTCGTGTACTTCGAGGAGCGGGCCCGCCGGAGGGCCGAGCGGCCCGCGCGCGTCCCCGCGGACGGACCGGTGGCGTCGCATGCTCCGGCGGTCCACGTCCACCAGACGTTTCCGAAGGAGCCGGTGGACGACCCGGCAAGGTCGGCCTGCGCAACGACTACCCCGCCCCGATCACCGTGGGGGAGGCCGGCCACCCCTCCGTCGCCCACGCCTGCCGGGCCCTGTCGGTCGCACTGGACAGGGCGGCTCCTCGAACTGGTCCGCTCCGAGCTGTACGCGCGGCGGACCGGGATCCCGGGGCTGTGACCGGACCAGGCGTGTGACTGTGGTCCTCCGGGCGGTCTTGTTGCGCGTTTCTCCCGGTGGTGGTCAGGCGTAGCGGTCGAACAGGGCCTGCAGGTAGTCCTCCAGGCGCCCGGTCAATACGGCGGGTGTCAGGTCGGTGCGGCCCAGTTCGCGCCAGGGCTCGGCGACCTTCTGCGCGTCGGGGGCGAAGGCGAGGGCGTCCAGCAGCCGCCAGTACAGGTGTGCGCGGCCTTCGGCGAGTTCGCGGCCGCCGGCGGCGGTGTAGCGGTCGGCGAAGGCCAGGCCCGCCTCGGGGCCGTGCAGCAGGGCCAGGGCGGTGGCGCAGTGGGCGACGTCCAGGTCGGCCGGTCCCCAGGAGGTCTCCACCCAGTCGACCACCCCGGTGACGGCCAGGTCGGTGCCCGTGCCGGTGAACAGCACGTTGCCGGGGTGGAAGTCGCGGTGCAGGAAGCATCCGCGGTACGCGGGTACCTCGCCGTCGATCACCTCCACGGCCCGTTCCCACAGCCGCCTGCGGGTGGTGTCCCCGGGTACCGCCACCCGCTCGGGGGCCGTCCAGGCCTGCCAGGTGCGCGGCCGGTCCCGCTCGTCGACCGTCAGGGCGTGCACGGCGGCCAGTTGCGCGGCCAGCAGGTCGGCGCGCGCGTCGCTGTCGCCGTCCTCGGCCACGCGCACACGGCCGGACAGGTGGGTCATCACCAGCGACGGGTGTTCGCACACCGCCCCGGCCGCGTCCACCGCGACCAGCCGTGCCGCCGGGATGCCGCTGCCCTCCAACAGGCGCAGCACCGCCGCCTCGCGGGCCAGCAGGCCCGGCGCGTGGCGGCGGTAGAAGGGCTTGACGAACGAACGCAGCACCAGCGCGTACGGCGTCAACGGGCCACCGCCGCCGGGGCGTTCGATGTCCAGGCGGCGCATCCGCGACGTCCACCCGCCCTTGAGCGCGCTCTCCGCGGTGATGTGCTCACCGGGCGCGAGATGCCCCTCCACCCACCGGCGCGTGCTGTCCCAGCCCTGGTCCAGGTCCCCACTGTCGATCACGGACGGCAAGCCTACGCCCCGCGTCCGCCCCACCGGGGCGGGGTGTTCCCGGTGGCAGGTCGGCCCGGGTGCCAACGGGGCCCGCGGGCCCCGGATCCGGCAGGCGCCGGGGTCGGGCTGGCGCCGGGGTCTGGCCCCAGTGGGGCCCCGGGCCGCGGGCACCGTGCCCGCGCGTTCACCACCGCGGGCCGGGCCCGCGGCCCGCTCGTCCCCGGCGTTGGAACGCGTCGCCGAGGGCCTCGGCACCATCGCCGAGGCCCGCCGCTACGTCCAGGCCACCACCCGCACCATGGCCGGCAAGACCGTCCTCACCACCGGCTACCGGCTCACCCCCACACCCCCACGCGCCTCACGCGCCCCGCACCCTGGGGGCTTGTTCGGCCTCCGCGTCGGCGGCGGCCACCACCGCCGTCAGGAGGCCGGGGAACCGCTGCTCCAACTCCTCGCTGCGCAGCGCGTTCATCTTGGTGGTGCCCACGTAGTACTGGCGCAGCAGGCCCGCCTCGCGCAGCACGCTGAAGTGGTGGCTGGAGGTCGAACGCCCCACCGGCAGGTCGAAGGAACCGCAGCTGAGATCGGCTCCGGAGTGCGCGAGCGTGCGCACCACCGTCCTGCGGGCCGGATCAGCGAGCGCCTCCAGTACCTGCTGGACGCTCACGTCCTCCACACCAGGGTGCACGATCACCCGCGCCGCCACGCGTGCCCGTCCCACACCCACCACCCCTTCCCAACACTCGACCCCCGTCCGTTCGATGGCCAAAGACCGCGCCGTGGGCGCGACTTCACGTACACGACGCTACTATGCCCGACCCTGCCGCCACGCTCACCGCAACACCTGTACAACACGCCCCCGTGCCCAGGGAACAGACACCACGACGGTCCGAGCGGTACGGCGGGGTCGTTGCGGTGGAGGGACGGAGCGGGTCCCCCGCCGGGGGCCGCCGAGGCGGCGGGCCCTCCTCACCGCCGCCCACTTCCCCGGCGTGCGCTTCGGCCGCATCCTCGCCGTTGACGGCGACCGCCGCTTCGTCGCCGTCTGAACCCCGCCCCCACCGCCGCCGTGCTGCGCCCGGACCGTCGGGGAGTCGGCTCGGGCCTCGGGGGCCTCGGGGGCCTCCGGGGCCGGGGGTGTCCGCCCGCAGCTGCGGCGGGGCCGCGGATGGGGGTGGCGCGCGGGACACTGGGCGCAGCCGGACGTCCGATGCCATATGAGGGAGTTGTGATGGTGCAGGTAGCCGTGGTGACCTTCGACGGGTTCAACGAGCTCGACAGTTTCATCGCCTCCGCGCTGATCAACCGCTGCCGCAAGGACGGGCTGGAGGCCTTCATCACGACGCCGACGCCGCGGGTGACCTCGATGAACGGGGTGGAGGTCGGCGGGCAGCGGCCGCTCGAGTTCGTCACCGAGGCCGACGTGGTGCTGATCGGCAGCGGGGTGCGGACGCGTGACGTGGTCGCCGATGCCCCGTTGCTGGCCCGGCTGCCGCTGGACCCGTCGCGCCAGTTGATCGGCTCGCAGTGTTCCGGGGCGCTGGTGCTGGCCCATCTCGGTCTGCTGGGTGCGATGCCGGCCTGCACGGATCTGACGAGTCGCCCGTTCGTCGAGGCCCGGGGTGTCACCGTGCTGGACGCGCCCTTCCACGCCGAGGGGAACATCGCCACGGCGGGCGGCTGCCTGGCCTCCCAGTACCTCGCGACCTGGGTGATCACCCGCACCCTCGGGGAGGACGCCGCGCGGGCCGTCCTCGACTACGTCGCCCCCGTCGGCGAGAACCGGGAGACCGCCGACCGTGCCCTGCGCGTCGTCGGTGCCGCCGGCGCTGCCGTCGGAGCCGTCCGCCCGGTCGAGCCCGCCCGGTCCTGAGCGGGCGGCTGCGGCGGGCCGGTGAGGGGCGAGGCCCTCACGACAGGAGGAGGCCCTCGGGGATCCGGGCCGGCGGCGGTCCGAGCTTCAGCTTGCCCCGGCACGAGGCGGTCCGTTCGGCCGCCCAGGCATGGACGGCGTCGGTGTCCTCGGCCAGGTCGCGCAGGTCCAGGGCGTTCCGGTGGGCCCGGACCATCCAGGGGACGTCCGTGCCGGACAGCCGCTGGACGGCCCGGGTGAGCCGGTCGCGGGCCGTGTCGGCGTCGCCGGTGAGACCGGCGGCGATGCCGGCGTGGTAGTTGTCCCAGAGGTTGCCGCGCCGGGCGGGGACGGCCGTCAGGTGCCGGGCCGTGCTCGGCAGGTCCACGAACCGGGCGCGGTACTCGGTGATCCGCTCGGCGCCCCTCCGGGCGAGGCCCGTCGCGAGGGGCGTGAACTGTGCCTCGTCCTCGAACGGCTCGTGGCCGGCCTCCCGGCCGCCGACGTGGAACTCCAGGTGGTCGCTGTCCTGCCACAGCCACATCACCGCGGTGTTGAGGTAGGAGCCCTGACTCCAGCTCGACGGCTGGAACTCCACCACGCCCAGCCACCAGCCGTGGTCGTCGATCCATGTCCGTGATCGTCCGCGTCGGCGCAGCCCGAGGGGACGCAGGACGTCACGGGCCGCTTGCGTGATCAGGCGGGAGGCGGGGGAGGGGGCTGCCATGCCGGGCATTCTCCCAGGTGGGACCGACACGCCCACCCGCCGCCGGTGCCGCCGGCGGCCCGCGTGGGGGTGCCGGCGCCGGCGCGGGTCAGAGCCTGAGCGGCCCCGCGTCCGGGGCCGAAGCAGATCGGCACGGTGCCGAACGCGCCCCAGGCCCGTCCGTCGGCCCGGGCCCCGACCCACCGCGGACACCGGGGTACCGGGGAACCGGGAACCTGTCCTCGAACACCGCCGTCCCCGCCCCCGAAGGCCCGCACCGGAACCCGGACCCCCGTACCCGCGCCGCCACCTCATCCGCCGGCGGCCCCGTCCCGCTGCGCCGACGCACCCGCCCCGTCGCGCGCCGGCCCCACCGGGTGCCGGCCGCGCGGCATTGAACCGCTGGGACGACATCCGCCCGCCGCCGTCGCGCGGCGGGCCCGCGGCCCGCGGCCGGACGTGTAGAAACGGCCGCACCGGGCCGGGTAGGGGAGGCGGACTCCGCACCGACGCGGCACGGCCGCCGCCCCGGCCCCTCGCATCGGACGGGCGCATCCGCAGGCGCAGCAGCCCGCCGAAGCCGCCCGAACCCCCCAACCAGCGCTCGTCCAAGGAGACAGGGACCCATGCTGAGAATCACCGCGGACGTCTACTCCGGCCGGCCCAATCCCGTCGCGGACATCACCGACGCGGCACAGGCGCGCACCGCCCTGCGGGAACTGACACGGGACCGGACACTCTTCGCGGACCCCCGGTCCTCCGAACCGCCCGCCGGCCCCCTGGGACTGCGGGGGTTCTGGCTGGAGACCTTCGACGACGAACTCGCGCGCGACTTCGACGTGGACTCCCGCCTCTACCTCCCGGCCGGGCCGCAGGCACCCGCCGGGCGCACCGCCGAGGTCGCCGAGCAGCTGATCACCCTCGCGCACTGGAGCCCGGCCCCCGCCACGCTCGCCGGGCCCACACAGCCCCTCGACCCGTCCTTCCAGGAGTTCCTGCGCGGACAGCTGGCGAGCAGCGTCCGGACCTCCCGGCAGGACCGGGCCGAGCCGGCCGGCGCCGGCAAGCAGGAGAGCGCCAAGGTCACCTGCACGATCGAGGTCACCGCGTTCAACCCCGGATTCTGGAACAACGACCCGAACGTCCTCTACAACAACAACTGCTACAACTACGCCAGCAACTGGCGCACCAACACCTTCGCGCAGCCCGGCCGCGGCTGCGGCAGCATGTACACCCAGATCACCTGCGAGGAAGTGACCCGCGCGGCGCTGTGCGACGGCATGCACCACCGCTTCGACTGCTTCCCCGACAGCGAGGCACCCCGCCCCCTGGTCGCCCTGGTCGTCATCCCCGGCGGCGGCGACTACCACTGGTACCGCAAGCAGAAGGAAGGCTTCTGGGGCCACAAGCCGGGCGGGACGGCGGCCCGCAACTACGACAACAGCGGGAACGTGATCTACGACCCGGAAACCGCCGACCGCGGCCCCTACACGATCTTCTGCGGCTACTTCTACGGCTGCAACAGCCAGCGGCAGAGGATCAACTGACCAGCACCGCGGGGCCGGCGGTGATCGTCGAGGTCGACCTCTACAGCGGACGCCCCAACCCGCGCTTCCCCCTGCGGCCCGCCACCGCCGACGAGCTGACGCACCGGATCGCGGCACTGACCCCGGCGACCGGGGACGCGCAGCCGCGCGACGGCCTCGGCTACCGGGGCCTGCGCGTCCTGGCCGGCCCGCACGACACCGTCCCCGCGATCACCGTCTCCGGCGGCCTGGTCACCGTGCACACCCCCGACGGCCCGCCGCGCCGCCTGCACGACCCCGGACGGGCCCTGGAACGCTGGCTCCTCACCCAGGGCGCCGGGACCCTGGACCCCGAGGTCGTCGCGGCGGTCGGCCCGGAGCTCAACCGGTAGCGCGGGGACGGCGGGGGCGGTGGTGGTGGAGTGGGAAGTCGGCCCCGCCGACTTCCCAC
>NZ_JBEXWT010000129.1:11584-20847 GCF_040629945.1 Kitasatospora sp. NPDC005856
GCAGCTCCGTGCCCAGCCGGGCGAGCGGATCCTGGAGATCGGCTGCGGCACCGGCATGCTGCTGCTGCCGCTCTCCCGCGAGCGTGACTTCCCACTCCACCACGACCGCACCGAGCTGTACACCCGGGCGATCCAGCCGGCCCTGTGGCCGCTGATCTTCGGCCAGACCTTCACCCGCCTCGAGGCGACCCCCACCGGCGGCATCCCGTACCTGGACTTCCTCGCGACCGTCTGATGGGCATCGGTCAGGCGATCACCATGCCGTTGTTCTTCGCCTCCAACGCCCTCTACCCGATCGCCCTGATGCCGGGCTGGCTCCAGGCCGTCAGCAAGGCCAACCCGCTGAGCTACCAGGTCGACGCGTTGCGCGGCCTGCTCATCGGCACCCCTTCCCACCTGCCCCTGGACTTCGCCGTCCTCGCCTTCGCCACGCTCTGCGGGATCGCCGCCTCCTCCGCCCTCCTCGGGCGCCTGGCCCGCTAGCACTCCGGTGCGACTTCGCCGTCTACGTGCCTGAGGTGGTGGAGAGCCGCCGCCGGTCGTGGCTGCGACGTTCCGAAGCCTGGTGGCTTCTGCGCCAGTTCGACCGGTGCAGGAGGACGGTTCGGAGTCGCACGTGTGGTCGGCCTTGCGTCGTCGGCTGCTACGGCGTCGGCGAGTGTCGCGAGAATCGTCGCGGGGCGACAGGGCGCATATTCCTTGTACTTTTCCTTCGGTATTCCGTTGTTCACCGCTTCGATCCCCAATTGTCGACCGGATCGGGTGCCACCCATCCGCTGGTGAGCGGCTCATATGTGCCCTACAGAAGCTTCGTGACGTCATGTAGAGTCTGCGCCGCCGTACATGACTGATACTCAGAAAATTGGGGGCTTGACAAATCGAGTCGAGGTCGAACCGACTTCGATATCAAGTCAATTCAGATCGGTCACCCACGGACTGTCCTAGTTTGCACCATCTTTGATGCAAAACTTACCCGGGAAAAGGAAATGCGCGCAGAAGAGTCCACGATAGGAAGCCCCGTGTTCCGCAAGTCCCGGTCCCGTTCCCGACGGGCGGGTGTGCTGGCCACCGTTCTCGCCGCCGGTGCGCTCTCCACCCTCAGCGCGACCCCGGCCGGCGCCGTGGTCGGCGACGCGGCCGCGGCCGGCGCCTCCGCCACCACCGCGCGCCTGGTGATCGGTGACAGCCTGCGCGGCTGCACCGGCGCGCTGATCGACCAATTGTGGGTGATCAGCGCCGCGTCCTGCTTCTCCGACGACCCGGCGCAGCCGCAGGCGCTGGCCGCCGGCGCGCCGAAGTGGAAGACCACCGCCACGGTCGGCGCGAAGTCGACCCAGGTCGTCGAGCTGGTGCCGAGCCAGGGCCGCGACCTGGTGATGGCCCGCCTGGCCACGCCCGTCCAGGGTGTCACGCCGCTGACGGTCGGCACCTCGGCGCCGGTCGCCGGGCAATCGCTGACGGTGACCGGGTTCGGGCGCACCAAGACCGAGTGGGTGCCGTCCCAGGCGCACACCGGCTCGTTCAGCCTCGACACCGTGAACCCGACCGGCGTCGGCATCACGGGTACGGGCGGTGCGGCGGTCTGCAAGGGCGACACCGGCGCCCCTGTGGTCCGTGAGGTCAACGGCAAGGCCGAGCTGGTCGCCGTCGCCTCCCGCTCCTGGCGGGGCGGCTGCCTCGACACCCCCGCCACCGAGACCCGCACCGGCGCCTACGCCAGCCGCGTCGACGACCTCACCGCGTGGGTGTCGGCCCAGACGAGCCGGTCGTACGAGATCCTCAACCCCGCCAGCGGACGCTGCCTCAACCTCAAGGGCGCCGGGCCGTGGCTGAACAGCACCGAGATCATCGCCTGGGACTGCACCCTCGGCGCCGGCAACGAGAAGTTCCAGCTGACCCCGGACGGGTTGGTGCGCAACCCCGCCAGCAACCGGTGCCTGAACGTCGCCGGTGCCGGGCCGTGGAACAACGGCAACTCGATCATCCTCTTCGACTGCAGTGCCTCCTCCGGCAACGAGAAGTTCGAGTGGACCGCCGACGGCCAGCTGCGCAACCCCGCCAGCAACCGCTGCCTCAACGTGTTCGGCGCCGGCCCGTGGGCCAACGGCACACCGATCGTCCTGTTCGACTGCAACAGCGACCCGAACGAGAAGTTCCAGCTCGCCACCGACAACGAGATCCCCCACCCGGTCGGCCGGATCAAGAACCCTGCCAGCGACCGTTGCCTCAACATCTCCGGCGCCGGCCCGACCTGGCCGAACAGCACGCCGATCGTCCTGTTCGACTGCAACGGCCAGATCAACGAGATGTTCCAGCTCACCGCCGACGGGCAGCTCTACAACTACGCCAGCAACCGGTGCCTGAACGTCGCCGGTGCCGGGCCGTGGAACAACGGCAACTCGATCATCCTGTTCGACTGCAGTGCCTCCTCCGGCAACGAGAAGTTCGAGTGGACCGCCGACGGCCAGCTGCGCAACCCCGCCAGCAACCGCTGCCTGAACGTCGCCGGTGGCGGCCCGGTCTGGAACAACAACACCCCGATCATCCTGTGGGACTGTAACGCCGACCCGAACGAGAAGTTCCAGCTCATCGCCGTACAGGCCTGACCGTAGCTCCGGATCAGGACTGGTGGGGTGGCCGTGGCCGGATGCCACGGCCGCCTTCCGGTTTCGGCCGGTTCAGCCGTGAGCGGCTCGTGGAACGCGCCGTGGCCCCCGCCGTCGGGGCAGACGGGCAGACGGGCAGACGGGCAGACGGGCAGGCCGGTAGAGCGGCAGGCCGGCAGGCCCGAGGACTGGGAGGTGGCACCGTGGCGCTGGCCAGGAAGGGTTCGCGTCGTATCGTCGTCGAGGGCGTGGCCTACCGTTGGCGTGTCAGCAGGCAGCACTGGTGCTGCGACTTCGAGGGCACCACCCTGGGCTACGCGGTGGAGGACGCCGCCCGTCCCGGAACGACGCTCGTCGTGGACACCGGCCGGCCGACCCTCCGCAGCCCCCGCGCGGTGGCGACGGAGGTGGTCATGCCGTGGGAGGTCGCCGAAGGCATCCGCTGCGCCCGCACCGCGGGCTGGACGCCCACCGTCGACGGGTCGCCCTTCGTCATGCGCCTGTCCGCGGCCCGGCCCGCCATCTGACTGCGGGACGGGCCGGCCGCACGGCGTGTGAATCCTGCGGGGAGGGCGTCCGACGCCGAAAGCCCCAGGCGGGTTGGTACATCCCCGGCGGGGCCGTCTACGAGCGCAGCGCCGCCCGTACGGTCCGGTGAACGGGCCTGCCGGCGGCGCCCGGTCGGGGCCTGTCGGGAGTCGGTCAGGGGCGGGTGTGGCGTACGGGGTGGCCGCCGGGGCCGGTGGTGAGCCAGGAGCCGTCGCCGAGCGGGCGGAGGTCGTACGGGTCCGCGGCGTGGGTGTCGAACTCGCCGTGGATGCGGCCGGTACGGGCGTCGAGGCTGTAGTGGCGGAACCAGTCCTCCTCGTCCTCGTCCTCGCCGATGAGGGTGGCGACGACGGTGTCCTCGGTCAGGTAGCCGCCGCTCCACTCCAGGTAGACCGTCTCCGGGTCGTGCCCGAAGTCGGCGGCGGTGAGGGTGAAGAGGACCTCGCCGCCGGGGAAGGCGTGGACGGCGAGGTCGTTCTGTGCGTGGTCGACGGTCAGGAACCGGTGGCCGTCGGGTGACAGGTCGATGAGGCACCGGTCGTCCCACGGGTAGCGCAGGAGTTCCATCCGTCCGCCGGTCAGCGACGCGCGGTGGACGACACTGCCGTCCTGTCCCTCGCCCACGTTGAGGAGCACCTGGCCGCTCGCCGGGTGCGCCAGCTGCACACCGCCGTGCCCGACCGTCTCCAGGTCGGCCTGCGCGAGGACCTCGCCGGTCGCCGCGTCCATGGCGACCCACTGGTCCGGCCGGTCGCGGCCCGCCGTGGCGTCGGGCCGGTAGACCCACAACACCCGTCCGTCCGGGGACAGTTCACAGTCGGGCTGGTGCCCGAAGACCTCGTCCGCCGGCGGCTCGAACCGCGAGCGCCACAGCAGCGTGCCGTGCGCCGTCACGCAGACGGCCGCGTCCAGGGTGGTGTAGTAGGCGCGGCGCAGGTCGGTGCAGACGGCGTGGCCGACGACCTCGTCCCCTTCTGCGGGCCGGAACGTCGCCGCCGGCGACAGCACGCCCACCGTCGCGGCGTCCGGGAGGTAGGCGCAGAGGAGCCCGTCGACGAGCCGCGTGGTGGGCCGGACGGCACGGGGGGAGGAGGCCATGGCCGGATGCTACCGAACCCGTCCCTCGCGGGCCCGCGAGGGACGGGGCGGCGGCCGTCACCTCTCCCGGGTGAGGCGTGGGCGGATTTCCCGGCGACCGCCGGTTCACGCGCAGGTGCCGTACGGCCTCTGACCCACGACGGGTTCGCACGGAGCGGACCACGACGGGTTCGCGCGGAGCGGACCACGACGGGTTCGCACGGAGCGGACCACGAACAGGGAGGACGCGCGGATGGATCCGCTGACGGCCGCAGCCTTGGCGGCGCTGTCGGGCGCGGGTGTTCGCATCACCGCGGTGGTGTGCCGGCACCTGGGACTGCGGTGGCGATCGCGTGAGGAGGACGCGCGCGGGAGGGTCGTCGAGACGCTGGCCCGCGTCCTGCCCGAGGGGGGCCGTTTCCGGGAGGTGCGCAGCGACGGGAGCTCGGTGACGTTGACGATCCCGCGGCGGCCCGTTCGGCGGGGGTACGGGACGGGTGAGTGACAACGATGCGTACGACGCCGGTGTGTCCCGGCCGCTGCTCACCGGGCAGGGGCCGGAGGGTCTGCTGGCCGCCGACCGGCACTCGACGCGGGAGGACTTCGCCGAGTTCTACCGGCGTTTCACGCCGACGCTGGTCGGCTTCCTGATGTGGCAGGGCGCGCCGACGCGGCTGGCGGCGGATCTGGCCCAGGAGACGATGATCAAGGCGTTCCAGGGGTGGGGGCAGATCCGGTCGCCCCGGTCGTGGACGCGCAAGGTCGCCTCCCGGGAGCTGGTGCGGCATGTCAGCCGGGTGGAGGAGGACCCGGTCGAGCAGGTCCCCGAGACGACGGGTCTGATGCGGCGCTGCCCGGCCGAGTTGGCGGAGTGGGAGAGCCGGCACGAGCTCGAGGAGCTGCTGGGCGGTCTTCCGCCCCGCCAGCGGCAGGTCCTGGCCTGGAGCGTGTCGGGCTACAGCCCGTCGGAGATCGCCGAGGAGCTGGGGATCGAACCCGCCGCGGTGCGCGCGAACCTGATGAAGGCCCGCCGGGCGGTCGCCCTGCGGATGAGGGCCCGAGAGGAGGGGGCATGACCGGCAGGTCGGGGCCCGTTGCGGACGACGGTGCGGTCGACCCGGGTGACGACGTGGTCGGCCCGGACGACGAGGCGGTCAACCCGGGCATCACCGCGCGGCTGACGGATCTCGTCCACGGCCTCGCCGCTCTCCTGGACCTGGAGACCGGACTGGGGGAGGTCATGGTCCACGCCCGCCATGTCGCTCTGGTCGAGGAGCTCGGCACGGTGATCGACCTGGAAACCGGTCTGGCCGAGGTCCTGCGGGAGAACCCCCACGGGGGTGAGGCGCACGCCCGGGCCGACGGCACCGGGCGGGGACCAGGGCGCCGGGAACTCGACGGCGTCGTGCAGGCGCTGGATCCCCAGGTCCGACTGGCCCTGCGCCGGCACCCGGCCATCGTGGCCAGCATCCGGGGCGGACTCGTGTCGCGGGCGGTGGACCTGGCCCTGCACGTCGAGCGTGACCTCGCGCACGCCCTGGTCCTCACGCATGCGCTCGCCCGCACCGTCGCCGACGACCTCGGGCACCTGATCGCGCTTCCCCGCGATGTCACCCTGGCCCGCGAGCTGCACCTCGCGGTCGACTTCGCCCTGCACCACGCCCACGACGTCCCCCGGGCACAGAGCCGGGCCCGCGTCCTGGCCCACGACCTCGCGCACGACCTGGCCCACGACCTGGCGCGGGACCTCGCCCACCACCGCGCCCAGGACCTCGCACACGCGCTGGCCCGGGACCTCGCCCGGGCCCTGGCCCGGGACCTCGACCGCGCTCCCGTGCGGGATCTCGCCCGGGCCCTGGCCCGGGACCTCGACCGTGCGGCGGGACCGCTGCTCGGCCTGCCGGGCAGCGGCGAACTCGGCACCCTGCTGCTGGACGGCCCGCTCGACGACTTCACCCGGGCCGACCTCAGCGACGTCGACCTGACCCGCGTCGATCTGGCCGGGATGCGCTGGTCGGTGCAGGGCACCCGGTGGCCTTCGACAACCGATGCCGAGCAGCTCAAGAGCGGGTCGTGGGAGAGCCCGCCGGGCTCCGGCGTCTACGTGATCCGGCCGGGGACGTCGACGACGGACTTCACCAGGGTGTGAACGAGCCGGCGCGGCGCCGGCTCGGGCGGCCGGCCGGGCCCCGCCGGGCCTGCGCACACGCGCGTGCGCAGGCCCGGAACGACCTCGGTCCGGTGGTGCGTCAGATCGTGTGGATGCCCTGTCCCGGGGTGAGGATCCCGGCCGGGTCCCAGCGCCGCTTGGCCGCCACCACCCGCTCCCACAGCCCCCCGTAGTGGCGCTGCCAGTCCGCGCGCGTCATCCCCGGCACCGCCCCGATCAGGTACCGCTTGCCGCCCAGCTGCACCGCCAGGTCGTACAGCTGCCGGTTGCGCTCCAGCATGGCCGCCGTGTCCGCCCCTGGCCCCGGGAAGGCCAGGAGGTCGAAGTGCCAGCCGAGTTCCTGGTCGGGCAGTACGGCCAGTGGTGCCTTCACCTTGGAGCGCAGGTAGGGGTAGAAGAGCAGTAGCCCCGCCCCCAGGTCGTCGGCGGTGAGCACCTCGGCGGCCCGCGCCATGAACGCCCGTGCCGTGGACGCCGGCAGGAACACGCTCAGCCACGGCTTGGGCAGCGCCCAGTAGCCGGTGGCCCGCAGGTATTCGGAGAAGCCGTCCACCCGCCAGGCGTATTCGCGCCAGCTCTGCTCCACCACCTGCGTCTGCACCGGCGTCAGCCCTGCCAGCAGCGCCGCCCGGTCCACCTCCTGCCCGGCGTCCGCGAACGCCACCAGCTCCGCCTTGTAGCGCCAGCGCGAACCGTCCTCGCTGCGCACGACGTCACCGACCTGGAAGTCGAAGCGGCGCCGGGCCAGCACCTTCTCCTGGTCGGCGAGGTAGGTGTCCAGGTCGTCGTAGTAGAGCGAGAAGACGTGGGCGCGCTCGCGCACCGGGACCAGGGCGATGGTGACGCGCACGATGACGCCGACCTGGCCGCCGCCGGCCAGCACCGCCTCGAACAGTTCCCGGTTGCGGGTGGGGGAGGCGGTGACCAGTTCGCCGGTGCCGGTGACGACGTCGAGTTCGAGGACGTTGTCGACCTGCATGCCGTGGTGTTGTACGCCGCCGCCGATACCGCCGACGCTCAGCGTGCCGCCCACCGACAGGTGCAGGTAGTCGGTGAGCACCGGTGGCACCCAGTCGGCCGCCAGACCCGCCTCGGTCACCTGCGCCCAGGTCGCCCCGGCCTCGACGACGGCGCGTCCCGGCTGGACGGAGAGGACCTTGGACAGGCCGCGGGCGTCGATGGCGATGCCGCCGCGGGGGTTGGCCTGGCCGTAGCTGGAGTGGGACTCCAGGCCGTTCTCGCCGAGTCGGGCGAGGTCCCCGCTCTGTCCGTTGACGGCCACCGGGATGCGGTGGCGGCGGGCGAAGGCGACCAGTTGCTGGATGTCGCGCACGGAGCCGGGGCGCAGGACGGCGCGGGGTTGTGCGGTGAGGAGGTGTCCGAAGTCGCCGGTGAAGCGTTCGAGGCCTTCTCCCTGGAGGGTCATGGTGCCGTCGAGGGCGGGCAGGAGGGCGATGCCGGCGGAGGTGGTGGTGTCGGTGTCGGCTTCGGTGGCCCAGGCGGCGGTGGTGGTGTTCCAGCCGGTGACGGCGGTGAGGGCTCCGGCGCCGGCGGAGGAGAGGAGGGTGCGGCGAGACAGTCCTGGCCTGTCCATATCAGATGTTCTCCGATCGGTCGTCAAATAGGGATTGTTGTACCGCAACCATCGGGTGATCACCTACTGCCGTGCACCGGTGATCTGCTGCTCGATGCGGCGCAGGTCGGCCGTCGGGTACTCCCACATCTGCGCCTGGTGGGCGGGGGCGTGGGAGGGGATGTGCGCGCAGGCGGCGCGGGCTTCGTCGAGCAGGGCCTGCCGTGCGTGGGGCAGGTGGGCCACCCGCGGCCCTTCGGCGGCTTCCCGCAGGACGAACGCCAGCTTGTAGGCGTAGGCGGCCGGGCTGACGGTGAACAGCGTCCGGTACACCCACAGGCCCTCCTCGCCGTGCAGGATCCGCTCGTTGTGGCTCAGCAGCCGCACTCGCGCCCTGAGTACCGTGTCCTCGTGTACGCGCATCCGCGTGTCCCCCTCTTTCGTCGTTCGTCCGTCTTCTCCCGTGCGCGGGCAGCACGCCGTACGCGCCGGGCGCCCTGGGCGGGGCGGCGGCGTGCGGATGCGGGACGGGATGCGCTCGAGTCTGCGGGCGTGCGGCGGGGTGCGGCAAGGCGGAAGAGGGGTGTGCTGTGTCCTACCGGAACCTTGCCTGAGCTGGCAGGATGGGGGTCGGCACCCTCTGGCCGGAGTCCGGCGGGGGCCGGGTTGGGGCCGGATGGGGGCGGGGCGGGTGGTGGGGGTTAGCCTGGTCGCCATGTTCGTAATGGAGTTGACGTACACCGCGGGTCTGGAGTCGATCGACGCGGTGCTGCCGCAGCACATCGCGTGGCTGGAGGAGCACTATGCGGCGGGGACCTTCCTGGCCTCGGGCCGTAAGGTGCCGCGTGACGGCGGGGTGATCCTCGCGGTCGGTCAGGACCGGGCCGGTGTCGAGGCCTTGGTGGCCAACGATCCGTTCGTGCGGGCCGGGTTGGCCGAGTACCGGGTAACGGAGTTCCTGGCCACCACGACCGGTCCGGAGCTGGCGGCCCACCGCCAGCAGCTGCCGGCCTGACACCTCCCGGGCCCCGCCGGCCCCGCCCGTGCGTGTCCGGCCTCTCCCGGCTCCTCCTCCCGGTCCCGTCTGGGCGCGCTGGGTTTCTCCCGGTCCCGTCCGGCTCCGTCCGTGCGGGCCGTCCCTCCCGGCGTGTCCGGTCCCGTCGCCCTTCCGGTCCCGTCCGTGTGTGTCTGTGGGGTTCGGGGTGGGGGTTGTGTTCTGGTTACGATCGGTGAGTGCAGCGGCGGTGTGTCGCGGGTACCGACTTTCGGCGGGAGAAGACGGATGGCA
>NZ_JBEXWT010000130.1:0-20575 GCF_040629945.1 Kitasatospora sp. NPDC005856
GACGAGGACAGCGGACGATACTGCTCGACCGGCCACACGATGAAGCCCTACACCTACATCCAGCCGCTCTCCACGATCGCGCATGACTTCGGCGCGGCACTGGTCCTGGCGCAACCGGACGCGTGGCCTCCGGCTGCTCGACGAAGTCGACCTTCTTGAACTGCCGGTTCATCGACTTGGCCAGGAACCAGGTCGCGACGCCGAGGGCGGCGAAGACGAGGAAGCCGAGCAGGCCGGGGGTGACCTTGGCGTCGTCGACGGCGAGGTCAGCGGCGATGTTGATGAGGTTCACGGAGGCGCTCATATCTCTATGGTGGCCCGGCTCACGCGGAGCCGGACCGTCGGGGGGTGGTTCAGTCGCGCGTGTCGGCGGCCTCGGCGGCCAGGGTGGGGGTGCGCAGGCCGGTGAACAGGTCGTCCTCCGGCAGGTCCACGTCGACCAGGGTACGGGCGAGCTCGTAGTCCTCGGTGGGCCAGACCTCGCGCTGCACCTCCAGCGGGACGCGGAACCACGGGCCGTCCGGGTCGATCTGGGTCGCGTGGGCGATCAGCGCGCGGTCGCGGGTCTCGAACCAGTCGTCGCAGCGGACCCGGGTGGTGATCTCGCGCTCCTTGCGGCCGCTCTTCTCCCAGCCCTCGATCCACTCGCCGTACGGCGACTCGTGGCCGTGCTCGGTGAGGTACTCGTGCAGGGCCCGGATGCGGCCCATCGGGAAGCCGTGGTTGTAGTACAGCTTGAGCGGCTGCCAGGGCTCGCCGGCCTCCGGGTAGGCGTCCGGGTCGCCCGCGGCGTCGAAGGCCAGCATGGTGATCTTGTGGGTCATGATGTGGTCCGGGTGCGGGTAGCCGCCGTTCTCGTCGTAGGTCGTGATGACCTGCGGCTTGAACTCGCGGATCAGCCGGACCAGCGGCTCCGCCGCCTCCTTGACGTCCTGGAGGGCGAAGCAGCCCTCGGGCAGCGGGGGCAGCGGGTCCCCCTCGGGCAGACCGGAGTCCACGAAGCCCAGCCAGGCCTGCTTCACGCCGAGGATCGCCCGCGCCTCGTCCATCTCCTTGCGGCGCACCTCGTGGATGTTCTCCTCGATGTACGGATCCCCCTGGAGCTTGGGGTTGAGGACCGACCCGCGCTCGCCCCCCGTGCAGGTGGCCACCAGCACGTCCACGCCCTGCTCGACGTACATGGCCATGGTGGCCGCGCCCTTGCTGGACTCGTCGTCCGGGTGGGCGTGCACCGCCATCAGTCGCAACTGCTCAGTCAACGCCTTGCGTTCCTTCCACACTCGTCGGGCGTTCCGCGAAGTCCGGGTCTGCCCACCGTACGAACCGCTCACTTCGGGACCGCGTCGCCGCGGGGCCGGGCCGCGGAACGTCGCCGGCGCGGCCGAGCCCTGCCCCCGCCGGACCGGCCGCGGGCGTGCCCCTCCTATAGTGACGGACTGGAGGAGCGTCGCATTCCCCCGCACCATCCCGCGCGGCCCCTCCCCCAGGAGAGGACGGAGTCCGATGAGTGCAGACACCACCGCCACCGGTCTGCCCGAGGGGCGCTACGGCCGCGGCGGCGACCGCGACTCGGACCGCCGCCTCAAGGTGATCGGCGCGGTCTGCGGCGTACTGGGCCTGGGCCTGATCGCCTGGCTGGGCGGTTCGTACGTGCTGCGCGAGTCGAAGATCAACGGCTCGGTGCCGACCTTCCAGGTGCTCTCCGACTCCGAGGTCCAGCTGCACCTCACCGTGCGCAAGGGCGACGGGCAGGCCGGCACCTGCACGGTCCGCTCGCAGGCCGACGACCACTCGGTGGTCGGGGTGGCCGACTTCCCCGTCCCGGCGACCGGCTCCAGCTACGACGCGGTGGTCACCCTGCGCACCACCTCGCGCGGCACCACCGCGGAGCTGCTGGGCTGCACCCCGGCCAAGTAGCCCGCCGGGCAGCGCGCACCCGCGCCACGCACACCCCTGGCAGCGCCCCCGCACCCGGTAGCGCGCATATTCGATCCGGAGAGCGGGCATCCGTAGAGGGTCCCGCACTCCGTCCCCGTACACCCGGGCGTCACGCCGCCGTCAACGGCGCGCCAACGCCCCTCCCGCTTGTCAGCAGGACTTGTTAGGCTCGTGGTTTCGCCCCTTCCGCACCGGATGGTACGGGAGCGGGCGTTGCTTTGTAGTTGAGACCGATATCACCACCGACCCCTGCTGACGACTCACACCCTCAGCTCAGCCCCAGCACCTACGAGGAGCACCCGTGACCCAGACCAGCGAGAACGTGACCTGGCTCACTCAGGCCGGCTACGACCAGCTCAAGGCCGAGCTGGACCACCTGACCGGGCCCTGGCGCATCGAGATCGCCCAGAAGATCGAGGCGGCGCGCGAGGAGGGGGACCTCAAGGAGAACGCCGGTTACCACGCGGCGAAGGAGGAGCAGGGCAAGTACGAGCTGCGCATCCGCCAGCTGACCCAGCTGCTGGAGCGCGCCAAGGTCGGCGAGGCGCCGGCCGACTCGGGCGTGGTGGCCCCGGGCATGGTCGTCACGGTCGCCTTCGACGGCGACGAGGACGACCTCATGGAGTTCCTGCTGGCCTCCCGCGAGGTCGCGGGCGCCGACGACCTGGACGTCTACTCGCCGCAGTCCCCGCTGGGCCGCGCCATCGACGGCAAGCGGATCGGCGACGAGGCCACCTACGAGCTGCCGAACGGCAAGCCGGCCATGGTGAAGATCGTGAAGGTCGTGCCGCACGCCGGCTGATCCGGCCGCACGCCGCACGGTACGAGGGCGGCCGCGGAGGTCCAGGACCTCCGCGGCCGCCCTCGTGCGTTGCCGGCGGTGCGTCGTGCGGGTGGAGCCGCGCCTCGTCAGGCAGTGGACGAACGGTACTTGCGCACCGCCAGCCAGGAGAACACCGCGGTGATCACGACCGACCACATCACCGACACCAGCGCCGCGTGCTGCATCGGCCAGGCGCTGTCCACCGGCCCGACCTGGTTGCCGAACAGCACCCGGCAGGCCTGCACGGTGGCGCTGAACGGGTTCCAGTACGCGACCGGCTGGAGCCACTCCGGCATCGAGGACACCGGCACGAAGGCGTTGGACACGAAGGTCAGCGGGAACAGCCAGATCAGCCCGGCCGAGGTGGCCGCCTCGGGGCTGCGCACCGACAGGCCGATCAGCGCGCCGATCCAGGAGAAGGCGTAGCCGAGCAGGAGCAGCAGGCCGAAGGCCGCGAGCGCGTCGAGCAGGCCCTCGTGGATCCGCCAGCCGACCAGCAGCGCGACCATCGCCAGCACGACCAGGATGAACGCGGTCTGGCACAGGTCCGCGAGGGTGCGGCCGACCAGCACCGCCGAACGGGCCATCGGCAGCGAGCGGAAGCGGTCCACCAGCCCCTTGCTCATGTCCTCCGCGATGCCCGCCGAGGCGCCGGCGACGGCGAAGGTGACGGTCTGGGCGAAGATGCCGGCCATCAGGAACTGGATGTACGTGTCCGAGCTGGAGTTCGTGCCGGGGATCTTGATCGCCCCGCCCATCACGTACGAGAACAGCAGCACGAACATGACCGGCTGCATCAGCCCGAAGACCACGATCTCCGGGATGCGGGTCATCCGGCGCAGGTTGCGCTTGGCGACCACCCAGGAGTCGTGCAGGGCGGCGGCGATCCCCCGGCGCTGCCTGGGTATCGCCGGGCCGATGGCGTGCTCGGTGGCGGTGCTCATCTCAGTTCTCCTTCCCGGCCGCGACGGCCTCCTTGTCCTGCCCCGGGCCGCCCGCGCCGTCCTTGCCCCGGCCGCGCGCCTTGCGGGCTGCGCCGCCCTCCTCCTCCGACCGTTCCTCGGCGACGTGGCCGGTGAGGGTGAGGAAGACGTCGTCCAGGGTCGGGCGGCGCAGCCCGATGTCGTCCATCTCGATCCCGCGGGAGTCCAGCTCGCGGATCGCGTCGGCGAGCACCCGCGCGCCGCCGCTGACCGGCAGGGTGATCCGGCGGGTGTTCCGCTCCACCGTCGGCTCCTTCAGGGCGTAGCCGGACAGCGCGGCGACCGCGTCGGCGACCAGTGCGGGATCGTGCACGACGACCTCGATCCGCTCGCCGCCGATCTGCGCCTTGAGCTGGTCGGCGGTGCCGCGGGCGATCACCCGGCCCTGGTCGACCACGGCGATGTCGTGGGCGAGCCGGTCGGCCTCCTCCAGGTACTGGGTGGTGAGCAGCAGCGTGGTGCCCTGCTCGACCAGGGTCTCGATGACCTCCCAGAGCGCGAGCCGGTTGCGCGGGTCGAGGCCGGTGGTCGGCTCGTCCAGGAACATCACCGGCGGCCGGACGACCAGTGCGGCGGCGAGGTCCAGGCGCCGGCGCATGCCGCCGGAGTAGGTCTTGGCGGTGCGGTCCTTGGCCCCGGTGAGGTTGAACCACTCCAGCAGTTCCAGCGCGCGGGCCTTCGCGTCGCGGTTGCTCATCTGGTAGAGCTCGCCGACCATGGTGAGGTTCTCGAAGCCGGTCAGGTACTCGTCGACCGCCGCGTACTGGCCGGACAGGCCGATCAGGCTGCGGACCCGGTTGGGGTGCTTGAGCACGTCGACCCCGGCGACCACCGCGCGGCCGGAGTCGGGGCGGAGCAGGGTGGTGAGGACCCGCACGGTGGTGGTCTTCCCGGCGCCGTTCGGGCCGAGCAGCCCGAGCACCGTGCCCTCGGGGACGTCGAGGCTGACGCCGTCCAGGGCTCGTACGTCGCCGAAGGTCTTGACCAGGTTCTCGGCTTGGATGGCTGGCGCCATGGCCTTGCCTCATCTCCTCGAACGTATGGGGCGATCCGTCCCACTCTGCCCTGTTTTCGGGCACGCGGGCGACCCGATTCGGCCCGCGGGACCAGAACGCGATGTATCGCGAGTCTCCCAGTACGCGATATATCGCGTCAAGGGATCAGCCGGAGACCACGTACCCCGCGTCCCGCAGCTCCCCGACCACCAGCGCGCAGTGCTCCGGCCCCTTGGTCTCCAGGTGCAGGTCCACCTCGACCTCGGTCAGCCCCAGCCGCGGGTCGATCCGCACGTGCGCCACGTCCAGCACGTTGGCGTCCACCCTGGTCAGCACGGACAGCAGGTCCGCCAGCGCGCCCGGCCGGTCCGCCAGCCGCACCCGCAGCGACAGGTAGCGCCCGGCCGCCGCCAGTCCGTGCCGCAGCACCCGCTGCATCAGCTGCGGGTCGATGTTGCCTCCGGACAGCACCGCCACCACCGGACCCTCGAAGGAGTCGGGCTGCTCCAGCAGCGCCGCGATCGGGGCCGCCCCGGCCGGCTCGACCACCAGCTTCAGCCGCTCCAGCCCGAGCAGCAGCGCCCGCGACAGCGCGTCCTCGGAGACCGTGCGGATGCCGTCCCCCAGGGTGTTGATCACCTCGAACGGGATGTCGCCGGGGCGCCCGACCATGATCCCGTCCGCCATGGTGGCGAACTGCTCCAGCGACACCGGCCGCCCGGCCGCCAACGAGGGCGGGTACGCGGCCGCACCGGCCGCCTGCACCCCGATCACCCGCACGTCCGGCCGCAGCGGTTTGACCGCCGCCGCGATCCCGGCCAGCAGCCCACCGCCGCCCACCCCGACCAGGACGGTGCGCACCTCCGGGCACTGCTCCAGGATCTCCAGACCGACGGTCGCCTGACCGGTGACCACGTCCCAGTGGTCGAAGGGGTGGATGAACACCGCGCCGGTCGCCTCCGCGTACCGCTGCGCGGCCAGCAGGGCCTCGTCCACGGTGGCGCCGTGCAGCCGCACGTCGGCGCCGTACTCACGGGTGGCCGCGACCTTCGGCAGCGGCGCGGCCGCCGGCATGAACACCGTGGAGCGCACGCCCAGCAGCGCGGCCGCCAGCGCGACCCCCTGGGCGTGGTTCCCGGCGCTCGCCGCCACCACCCCACCGGCCCGCTGCACCGGCGAGAGTCCCGCGATCCGCACGTACGCCCCGCGCAGCTTGAAGGACCCGGTGCGCTGGAGGTTCTCGCACTTCAGGTGGACCGGCGCGCCGATCAGCTCGGAGAGGTGCCGGCTGCCCTCCATCGGGGTCACCCGGGCGACCCCGGCGAGCATCTTCTGGGCGCCGCGGACGTCGTCGAGGGTGATCGGCCAGGTGTGCATGGCGCCACACTACGGCTGCGGGCGGCGGCACTCCGGGATGCCGGGCCTGTTCCCGGGCCCGCCCGGCCCGCGTACTCTGCTGCTTCCGAGCCTCCCTCGCCGCACGACGATCGTGAGCCGCGATGACGACGACCTCGCCCCAGGCCACCGACCGCATCGACCCCGTGCACACCCAACTCCAGTACCAGCTCGCGGTGTTCGCACGCCGGATGGAGCAGGTCCGGGCCTCCGGCGGCGGGGCCGGGGCACTGGACCGGGCCGCCTACCTGCTGCTCGACCGGCTGGAGCGGCACGGGCCGGCCAACGTCAAGGCCCTGGCCGAGGCGCTGGGCGTGGACTCCTCCACGGTGACCCGCCAGGTCGCCCCGCTGGTCGCGGCCGGGCTGGTCGGCCGGGTGCAGGACCCGGCCGACCGCCGTGCCGTACGGCTCGCGCTGACCTCGCACGGAACCGGCCGGCTCGCCGAAGTCCGCGACGGCCGGGCCGAGTTGACCCGCCGCCTGGTGGCCGGCTGGCCGCCGGAGGAACAGCGCGCGTTCTGCGCCCTGCTGGCCCGCTTCAACCTCGCGATGGAGACGTACAGCGCGGACCAGCAGGGGCAGTGAGCGGCGACGAGGGGCCGCAGGGCCCCGACGGCCTCAGCCCAGCGCCTGCTTGAGGTCGGCCAACAGGTCGTCGATCGACTCGATGCCGACCGAGACGCGCACCAGGTCGGACGGCACCTCCAGCGGCGAGCCGGCAGCCGAGGCGTGGGTCATCCGGCCGGGGTGCTCGATCAGCGACTCGACGCCGCCGAGCGACTCGCCGAGGGTGAACAGCTGCGCGCGGTTGCAGACCTCGACGGCCGCCTCCTCGCCGCCGGCGACCCTGAACGAGACCATGCCGCCGAACGCCTTCATCTGCTTGGCCGCGATGTCGTGGCCGGGGTGCTCGGGCAGGCCCGGGTAGAGCACCTGGCTGACCTTCGGGTGGTTCGCCAGCAGCTCGGCGACCTTCTCCGCGTTGGCGCTGTGCCGGTCCATCCGGACGCCCAGCGTCTTGATGCCGCGCAGCACCAGCCACGCGTCGAACGGGCCGGAGACGGCGCCCATCGCGTTCTGGTGGTAGGCCACCTCCTCGCCGAGGGTGGCGTCGGCCAGCACCAGCGCACCGCCGACCACGTCCGAGTGGCCGCCCATGTACTTGGTGGTGGAGTGCACGACGGCGTCCGCGCCGAGCGAGATCGGCTGCTGGAGGTACGGGCTGGCGAAGGTGTTGTCGACCACCAGCAGCGCGCCGGCGCCGTGCGCGATCTCGGCGAGCGCGGCGAGGTCGGTGATGCCCAGCAGCGGGTTGGACGGGGTCTCCACCCACACCGCGCGGGTGTTGGGGCGGATCGCCTCGCGGACGGTGGTCAGGTCCTGGGTGTTGGCCACGGAGAACTCGACGCCCCAGCGGGTCAGCACCTTGGCGAACAGCCGGAAGGTGCCGCCGTAGGCGTCGTTGGGGATCACGATGTGGTCGCCCGGCTTGAGGATGCTGCGCAGCAGGGTGTCCTCGGCGGCCAGGCCGGAGGCGAAGGCGAGGCCGCGGGCGCCGCCCTCCAGTGCCGCGAGGCACTCCTCCAGCGCGGTGCGGGTCGGGTTGGCGCTGCGGCTGTACTCGTAGCCGCCCCGCAGTCCGCCCACCCCGTCCTGCTTGTAGGTGGACACCTGGTAGATCGGCGTGACGACGGCCCCGGTCTGGGGGTCTGCCTCCTGACCCGCGTGGATGGCGAGGGTCTCGAAGCCCTGGGGAAGCTGGTGCTCGGTCATGGGTCCGAGCCTAGTGCGCGAACGCCGTCCAGCCCGAACGAACCGGGAACCGGGACGAACCCGCAGGTGGGAGCGGGGTTACGGCGGGCCGGAACCGCCGTGCGCACGGCCCGCGGCCGCTCCCGGAATCCGGCGGCGGCCGTCCGCGTTGGACACTGCGCCAGGATCCCCGACGCCAGGATCCCCGACCCGCTGGAGCAGGCCGTGCTGTTCAACCGCCACAAGACCTCGCTCGTCCCCGCCGACCAGGCGCTGCCCGGTCGGCCGACCCCGGCCTTCACGCCGACCGAGCCGCACACCGTGCTCGGGCACCCGCTGTCCGGCCCGTACCCGGAGGGCCTGGAGGTGGCCGACTTCGGGCTCGGCTGCTTCTGGGGCGCCGAACGGACCTTCTGGCGGCTTCCCGGTGTCTGGACGACGCTGGTCGGGTACCAGGGCGGCCACACCCCCAACCCGACGTACGAGGAGGTGTGCAGCGGACTGACCGGGCACACCGAGGCGGTCCGCGTGGTGTACGACCCGGCGGTGATCTCCTACGAGCGCCTGTTGAAGACGTTCTGGGAGTCGCACGACCCGACGCAGGGCAACCGCCAGGGCAACGACGTGGGCACCCAGTACCGCTCCGCCGTCTACACCCACTCCCCCGCCCAGGCCGAGGCCGCCGCTGCCACCCGGGACGCGTTCCAGCCCGCGCTGACCGCGCTCGGCTACGGCCCGATCACCACCGAGGTCGCCCCGGCGGGTCCGTTCTACCCGGCCGAGGCGTACCACCAGCAGTACCTGTCGGAGGCCAAGAACCCCAACGGCTACTGCGGCCTCGGCGGCACCGGCGCCTCCTGCCCGATCGGCGTGGCCCGCACCCGGGGCTGACCTCCCGCCCACCGGGCCGGCCCCCGGAACAGCCCCGGGCCCGCCTCCGGGAACGGCCACCCGAAGCGACCGGTCCCCGATCCGGGCGCAGACTGGAAGGGCCAGCAGGGCCGGCTCGGCCGCCCGCCCGCGGCCGGGCCGGCCCGGTGGGAGAGGAGTGCGCCATGTCCGGTGTCTACCAGCGGAACTTCGACGATCCCGAGGAAGTCCGCCCCTTCGAGGAGGGCGCGGGGGAACTGCGACTGGTCAACCTGGACGGCGGCCCGGTGGGCCGGGCCGTGTTCGAGCCCGGGTGGCAGTGGTCCAAGCACGTGAAGCCGATCGCCAAGACCGACAGCTGCCAGGCGGCCCACACCTGCTACGTGGTCTCCGGCCGGATGAAGATCGCCATGGACGACGGCCAGGGGTTCGAGATCGGCCCCGGCGACTTCGTGGTCATCCCGCCCGGACACGACGCCTGGACGGTGGGCCCGGAGGCCTGCGTGATCGTCGACTGGCAGGGCTTCGCGGACTACGCGAAGCGGTGAACGGGTCGCCTCAGAGCGTGGCGGGCGGCTGCTCCCGGGTTCCGTCCGCTGCCTGGCCGGGGCTTCCCGCCAGCAGCTTCCCGGTGGTGTCGTAGGCCCCGACGGCCGGGACGGCCGGGAGGCTCCCGCTCTTGAGGACGACGCGCGGCACGTCGCCGTAGTAGGAGACCCAGCCCTGCATGCCGGCCGTGGTGAGCAGGGTGGCGAGGGTGGGCCGGTCGCCCGTGAACAGCACGATCCGAGCCGGGGTGGGGCCCCGGTAGTAGCTGTGCACGATGACGCGGTCGGCCACCTCGTTGTAGGCCACGGCGATGCCGGGCCGGTCGTACGGGACGCCCGGGGAGGAGAGGACGTCGGTGCAGGCCGGGGTCGACGAGTACGTACCGGTCTTCCGGTCGAGGTAGTCCTGGCACTCCTGGGTCGGGGTCACGGACACCCGGACCCCCGGGGCCAGTTCGACCTTCTCCTTCGGAGCGACCCACCTCACCGGCGAGAGCGGCAGCCCGGTCGGCGTGGCGGTGGGCAGCACGGTGGTGGGCACCGGACCGGTGGGCGCCGCCGCGGCCGCCCCCACCGACGACGTCGTCGCCGACGGACCGGTGGGCACCGCCGCGGCCGCCCCCGCCGACGGCGTCGTCGCCGCCCCCGCGACCTGCCCGACGTGCCGGGCGCTCCCGGCCGTCACCGCCGTCACCCCGCAGACCACGGCCACCGCGACCGCGGCCGCCCCGGCCCCCGCCCGGCGTCTGGCCCGGCGGCGCCGGGCGGCCGCGATGATCGTCACCGGATCCGGCCCGGTCGCGTACGGGTCCTCGTCCTTGAGCAGTTCGCCTAGCCGGTGCTCGAAGCTCATACCGTCACCTCGATGTGCGTCGTGGGACTCACCGCCCCGCCGGAGCGGTCGGCGAGTTCGGGCAGTGCGCGCAGCTTCGACATGGCCCGGTGCAGCGTGCTCTTCACCGTGCCCGGGGCGATACCCAGTTCGGCCGCGATGGCGGCCTCGGTGAGGTCCCCGTAGTACCGCAGCACGACGACCGTCCGCTCCCGGCGGGTGAGCGTGCCCAGCGCCTGGCGCAGCAGGGCCCGTTCGGCCTGCCGTTCGGCGAGGTCCTCGGCGAGCGGGCGGTCGGGGACGTGCTCGATGGGCAGCTCGTGGTTGCGCCGCCGACGCCACCAGTCGCGGTGCTGGTTGACCACGATCCTGCGGACGTACGCGGTGGGGTCGTCCCCGGTGATCCGGTGCCAGTGCAGGTAGGCACGCTCCAGCGCCGACTGCACGATGTCCTTGGCCCGGTCCGGGTCGCCGGTCAACAGCTCGGCCAGCCGCAGCAGTTTGCGGCCGCTCCCGGCGACGAACGCGCTGAACTCCTCGTCCTGTCGCCGTCTCTGCTCGCGTTTCACACCCGTCCTACGCCTCGGGCGGGCCGCGAGGTTCGGTCCGCCCGAGGACTTCCGAGGACTTCTTCAGAAGAGGTCCGGCCGGATCAGACGGCGCTGCCGGCCTTCCAGGCGGCCCAGCCCATGTTCCAGCCGTTCAGGCCGTTGTCCGGGGCGACCGTCTTGTCGCCGGAGTTCACGACCTCGACCACGTCGCCGATCATCGAGGACTTGTAGAACTTGGAGCCGTCCGCACCGGAGTCCTGGGCGCCCTTGGTGTCCTGGAGGCCGATGCAGCCGTGGCTGGTGTTCTGGCCGCCGAAGATCGACGGCGAGGACCAGTAGTTGCCGTGGATGAAGGTGCCCGAGGTGCTGAGGCGCTGGGCGTGCGGCACGTCCGCGATGTCGTACTCACTGCCCAGGTTGACGGTCTGCGAGTTCATCCGGGTCTGGGTGTACTGCTCGGAGATCACCATCTTGCCGCCCCAGGTGGTGTGCTCGGGCGAACCGCCGGAGATCTTGTAGACCGCGCTGACCTGGCCGTCGGTGGTGACGGTGAGCTTCTTGGTGGCGAGGTCGGCGACGCTGGTCTGGGCGCGGCCGATGGTGAAGCGCACGTCCTTGGACTGGGTGCCGTACACGCCCTTGGCGCCCTCGACGTCCTTGAGCCGGAGCTTGAGGGTGACCTTGGTGCCCTTGGCCCAGTACTCCTGCGGCCGGAAGTCGAGGCGGGTGCTGGAGAACCAGTGGCCGACGATCTCGACGCCCGGCTCGGCTATCACCGTGATCGCCTGCTGGACGGCCTTGCGGTCGGTGATCGGCTTGCTGAAGTTGATCGAGACCGGCATGCCGACGCCGACGGTGGAGCCGTCCTCGGGGGTGAAGTAGCCGACGAAGGTGTTGGCCGGGGTCGCCGTGGTGAAGACGGCGTTGGAGTCCGCCTCCAGCTTGTCCTTGTCGAAGGCGGTGGCGGCGACGGCGTACTTGGTGCCGCTGGCGGGGGCGGCGGCCGAGGTCCAGCCGGTGCCGTCGGCGGAGAGCTGGCCGGCCAGTTCCTTGCCCGTGGTGTCGGTGACCTTGACGCTGCTCAGGGTGCCGTTGGCGACGGTGACCTTGACCGGCTCGCTGAAGCTCGCGGAGGCGGCGCCGTCGGCCGGGGTGACGGTGATCACCGCCGTCGAGGTCTTCGGGGCGGGGCTGCTCGCACCGCCGGAGCCCGGGGTGCCGTTCGCACCGCCGGAGTCGCTGCCCGATCCGCCGGCGCCGCCGTTACCGCTCGCGCTGGCGCCGCTGTTGTCGTTGCAGGCCGCCAGCAGCAGCACGGGTGCGCCGATCAGCCCCGCGAGGACCCCGCGCCGGCTCCAGTTGCTTCCGGCCGCCCGCCCCTGACCGTCCCGTGCCGTCACGTCGCGTCTCCCTGCTGATCATCCCGGGCATTACGGATACAGAAACGCAATACGCCCGTTCACGGTTCCATCACCGAAGGGTAAGCGATCGTATGAGATGACCCAACTTCCCGACGAACAGGGACAAAACGCCCGGCCCGCAGAGCGGACCGGGCGTTCACGGGCGGTGACGACGAGCGCCGTCACCCGGTGGTCGCGTCCTACTCGGCGGACCCGTCGACCTGGTACTCGTCCCACTCCTCGTCGTCCGGGTCGAACTCGGTCTGCGCCGACTCCCAGGTCGCCGAGGCGAGCTCCACGCCGGGCACCTCGCCGAGCAGGGCGACGGGGTCGATGAAGTGGGCGAGCGAACCCGACGGGTCCACCTCGATGGCCTCGACGGACTGGGCGCGCTCCTCGTCGTCGAGGTACTCGTCCGCGGTCACCGCCTCCAGGGCGGCGGCCTTCAGCGCGCCCTCGTCGGTGATCTCCGCGATGAGCTCGATCTTGACCCGGACGTAGCGCGGGGCCTGGTCGGTCGTTTCAGTGCTGGTCATGCGTGCGAGCGTACGGGACGTCCGCGCCCGGCGCGGAGCGCGGGCGGCCGCCCGGAGCACACCCCGCGCGCCCCTGCACACCCCCGCACGCCCCCACGAACGGCGGGCCCCGCGCGAACGGAAGGGGCCGGCCCTTCGGAGAAGGACCGGCCCCACCTTCGCCCCGCCTGGGCTCCCCCACCCGGGAGCCGCGGGGACACGCGCCGTGCGGCGCGTCGCTGCCGCGGGAGCCGCCGCACCCTGTCAGCCGGCCGGGGCCGGGCAGGGGCGGGACGACGGCGCCTCCCACGGCGGAGGACACGGCGGCCGGGTCAGGGCCACCTGGTGTGTCCGGAGCCGACCGCGGTCGCCGGGGAGCCGCTCCCGGACGATCTGCCGTCGCCTCACTCGGCGTCCTGCCGTTGACCACCACGATGCCCGAGCCGTGTTAACCACGTGCTGCGGACAGGTGACGCCGGTGTACCACTTCCTCCGTGGACGGATCCTCCGCACCCGGCCACGGAACCGGGCGGCGTGACGGCGTGGCGGCGACACCGCGCGGGCGGCACGGCGTCGGCGACGGGAGGCCGGTGACGCCGGGTCAGTGCTGGGCGCGGCCCGTCAGGTAGCCCAGCAGGTCCTGGCGGGTGACGATGCCCTGCGGCTTGCCCTCGACCAGCACGACGGCCGCGTCGGCCTTCTCCAGCACGGTCATCAGGTTGGTGACGGTCTCGCCCGAGCCGACCACCGGCAGCGGCTTGGACATCACCTTGTCCAGCGTGTCGGTGAGCTCGATCTCCTTGGCGAAGATGCCCTCCAGCAGCAGCTTCTCCACCACCGAGCCGATCACCTCGCCGGCCATGATGTCCGGGTGGCCGGCGCCCGGGGAGACCACCGGCATCTGCGAGACGCCGTACTCGCGCAGCACCCGGACCGCCTCGGCGACCGTCTCGTTCGGGTGCATGTGGACGAACTGCGGGACGCCGCCCTGCTCGATGGACTCCTTGCGGGCCAGCACCTCGCCGATGTGCGCCTCGTCGGTGGACGAGGGCAGGAAGCCGTAGTCGGCCATCCAGTCGTCGTTGAAGATCTTCGACAGGTAGCCGCGGCCGCCGTCCGGCAGCAGCACCACCACGACGTCGTCCGGCCCGAGCTCCTTGGCCACCTCCAGCGCGGCCACCACGGCCATGCCGCAGGAGCCGCCGACCAGCAGGCCCTCCTCCTTGGCCAGGCGGCGGGTCATCTGGAACGAGTCCTTGTCGGAGACGGCGACGATCTCGTCCGCGACGTCGCGGTCGTAGGCGGTCGGCCAGAAGTCCTCACCGACGCCCTCGACCAGGTACGGCCGGCCGGTGCCGCCCGAGTAGACCGAGCCCTCCGGGTCGGCGCCGATCACCTTGACCTTGCCGCCGGAGGCCTCCTTCAGGTAGTTGCCGGTGCCGGAGATGGTGCCGCCGGTGCCGACGCCCGCCACGAAGTGGGTGATCCTCCCGTCGGTCTGCTCCCACAGCTCCGGGCCGGTGGAGTGGTAGTGCGAGGCCGGGTTGTCCGGGTTGGAGTACTGGTCCGGCTTCCAGGCGTTCGGGGTCTCCCGGACCAGGCGGTCGGAGACGTTGTAGTACGAGTCCGGGTGCTCCGGGGCGACGGCGGTCGGGCAGACGACCACCTCGGCGCCGTACGCGCGCAGGGTGTTGATCTTGTCGGTGGAGACCTTGTCGGGACAGACGAAGATGCACTTGTAGCCCTTCTGCTGGGCCACGATCGCCAGGCCGACACCGGTGTTGCCGGAGGTCGGCTCGACGATGGTGCCACCCGGCTTGAGGGCGCCCGAGGCCTCGGCGGCCTCGATCATGCGCATCGCGATGCGGTCCTTGACCGAGCCACCGGGGTTGAAGTACTCGACCTTCGCCAGCACTGTCGCGCTGATGCCCTCGGTGACCTTGTTCAGCTTGACCAGCGGCGTGTTGCCGACCAGATCGATGATCGAGTTGTGGTACCGCACGGGGGTCCTCCCGGTCTGTGGGCGTGCGACTGCTTATCGGTACTGCAAAGCCTAGGGCGTGGCACCCGCCCCGCGGCTCCCCTCATTCCCACCGCCCCCAATGGCCCACCCCCGGGGGGCACCCCCGGTAGTCCCGGCGCCCGCGCGGGTAAGAGCGCTGTACGGGCATGGCCGTGGCCCCGGAGGGGCCGGCAGGAGGAAGGGGGCACCGGGATGCCAGGGGCGCAGCACTCGCGGGCCCGGGTGGCCCGCCGGATCGCCACCGCGGCGGCGTACGGCGGCGGCGGGCTCGGTCTGCTCGGCGTGGGCGTGGTCGGCCTGCTGCTGACCGAGAGCAAGCTCGCGATCCAGGCCATCGGCGTCCTGGAGACCCAGCCGCCCAGGGCCGACGGCGTCTACGGCGAGGCCTTCGCCGACCGCTCCGCCGCCCCGCAGGCGCCGCTCGTGCTGGCCGTGCTCGGCGACTCCACCGGCGCCGGCCTCGGCGTGGCCCGCTCCGGCGAGACGCCGGGCGCGCTGCTGGCCGCGGGCCTCGCCTCGGTGGCCGAGCGCCCGGTCCGGCTGGTCAACGTGGCCCGCTCCGGCGGCCGCTCCGCCGACCTCTCCGGCCAGCTGGAGCAGGCGCTGCCGCACCACCCGGACGTCGCCGTGGTCATGATCGGCGCCAACGACGTGACCAGGCACAGCCCGGCCCAGCTGGCCGTGCGCCACCTGGGCGAGGCCGTCGCCGCCCTGCGCGCCAACGGCTGCGAGGTGGTCGTGGGCACCTGCCCGGACCTCGGCACGATCAAGCCGGTGCGGCCGCCGCTGCGCTGGGTGGCCCGCCGGCTGAGCCGGCAGCTGGCCGCCGCGCAGACCATCGCGGTGGTGGAGGCGGGCGGCCGGACGGTCTCGCTGGGCTCCCTGCTGGGCCCGGAGTTCGCCGCGCGCCCGGAGATGTTCGCCGCCGACCGCTACCACCCCTCCGCCCAGGGCTACGCGACCGCCGCGATGGCCGTGCTGCCCTCGGTCTGCGCCGTGCTGGGGCTCTGGCCGGAGGAGGAGCGCCCGACCACGGCCGCCCCGGGCGCCGCGGTGCTGCCGGTGGCGGTCGCGGCCGCCGCGGCGGCCGGGCGGGAGGGCACCGAGGTGGCGGCCGTGCCGGCGGAGGGCACGGGCCGTCGCTGGGCCCAGCTGAGGCACCGGCTGGGGATCGGTCTGCCCAGGCCGGAGAGCGGGAAGGAAGCCGGTGCGCGCAGCGGCGCGGCTCCCGGGAATACGTCGGCCAGCTCACACGCTGGTGCGGATGACGCCTGACCTACCAGGCGGTAACTTTCCTCCCGGACGTCAGGTCCGCCGTCACCCAGCGAGGAGCCCGCCATGCCCGAAGCCGTCATCGTCAGCGCAGCCCGTTCGCCGATCGGCCGGGCCTTCAAGGGCTCACTCAAGGACGTCCGCCCGGACGACCTGACCGCCCACATCATCCAGGCCGCCCTGGCCAAGGTGCCCCAGCTCGACCCCCGCCAGATCGACGACCTGATGCTGGGCTGCGGCCTGCCCGGTGGCGAGCAGGGCCACAACCTGGCCCGCATCGTGGCCGTCCAGATGGGCATGGACTACCTGCCCGGCGCGACCATCACCCGCTACTGCTCCTCCTCGCTGCAGACCACGCGGATGGCGCTGCACGCGATCAAGGCCGGCGAGGGCGACGTCTTCGTCTCGGCCGGCGTGGAGACCGTCTCGCGCAGCGTGAACGGCACCTCGGACGGCATGCCGGGCACCATGAACCCGATCTTCGACGAGGCCCGGGCCCGGACGGCGAAGCGCGCCGCGGAGGGCGGCGGCGCGTGGCACGACCCGCGCGAGGACGGCCTGCTGCCGGACGCCTACATCGCGATGGGCCAGACCGCCGAGAACCTGGCCGCGCTCAAGGGCATCACCCGCGCCGAGCAGGACGAGTTCGGCGTCCGCTCGCAGAACCTCGCCGAGGCCGCCATCAAGGCCGGCTTCTGGGAGCGCGAGATCACCCCGGTGACGCTCCCGGACGGCACCGTGGTCAGCACCGACGACGGCCCGCGCGCCGGCGTCACCCTGGAGGGCGTGGCCGGCCTGAAGCCGGTGTTCCGCCCCGACGGCACCGTGACCGCCGGTAACTGCTGCCCGCTGAACGACGGCGCGGCCGCGCTGGTCATCATGTCCGACACCAAGGCCCGCGAGCTCGGCATCACCCCGCTCGCCCGGGTGGTCTCCACCGGCGTCAGCGCGCTCTCCCCCGAGATCATGGGCTACGGCCCGGTCGAGGCGTCCAAGCAGGCGCTCAAGCGGGCCGGCCTGACCATCGACGACATCGACCTGGTCGAGATCAACGAGGCCTTCGCGGCCCAGGTGATCCCCTCCTACCGCGACCTCGGCGTCGACCTGGACAAGCTGAACGTCAACGGCGGCGCGATCGCCGTCGGCCACCCCTTCGGCATGACCGGCGCCCGGATCACCACCACCCTGATCAACTCCCTGCAGTGGCACGACAAGCAGTTCGGCCTGGAGACCATGTGCGTCGGCGGCGGCCAGGGCATGGCGATGGTCATCGAGCGCCTCAGCTGACGCTCCGGACGCCCTCCGAAGGGTCTGGACCACCCATTTGGAGTGACGCAGCGTAATTGAGGGCCGGATCACACCGCGAGGTCGATCCGGCCCTCTTTTCTTTCGTTTTCGGCCCGGAAATCGACACTGCGGAGCGGATCAACTCCACTGCGTAGAACGGTGTTACCTAACAATTTGGGGACAAGAGCGAAAGTCACTGACAAATTGGACATTCGCCACTGCGGTAACAGCCCCGCATGCGGCAGTGTGGACACGTAACCCCGTTCCGCTCCTCGCTAGGAGTACGTTCCGTGAGCGCCGTCTACACCATCCTGCTGCTGATCCTGATCGCCGTGTCGACCGCCGTGCTGCTCCACCTCCGCGGACTCTCCCGCCGACTGGACGCGCAGGCCGCGGCCCCGGCCGCGCCCGCCCCGGTGGACGAGGCCGCGATACGCCGGGCCGTCGCCGAGGCGCTCGCCGCCGACCGCGAGCGCGAGATCGTCGAGGCCCGGGCGTTCTGGGCCGAGCAGGAGGCCCGCGCGGCCGAGGACGCGCCGCTGTTCGACTCCCCGTTCTCCGGCGCCTTCTCCGGCACCGACGAGTGGCCGCTCTTCTTCCCCCGCCCCACCGGCCCGCAGGACGCCGTCGACAACGCCGGGACGATGGACCCGGAGTTCGGCGAGGCGCTGCGCTCCGCGCTGGAGGACCTGATCAACGAGGGCGGCACCGCCCCCGCCGAGCCCGGCACCGAGGGCGGCGCACCGCTGCGCCCCGGCCACCCGGTCGGCGAGGCCAAGGACGCCCGGGCCCGCCGCGAGTCCGACCTGCTGGCCACCGGCTTGGAGGCCGGGCTGCTGGACGCCGACCCGGCCGTCGAGGAGGCCCCGGCCGCCGCGCCCGACCCGCGCCGCCATCCCTCGCACCCCGACTTCGTGCCCAGCCAGGCGCCGTCCCGGGAGTGGACCGACAGCCGGCTGGCCGCCCTCGCCGAGGACGCCGTCGCCCTGATCGACGTCCGCCCGGGCCCGCTGGGCACCCTGGACGTGTACGCCTTCGCCGACGGCACCACCCTCTGCGTGGCCCCGGGCGACCGGGAGGCCGCCTACCGGCTGATCGACGCCGTCCGCGCCGGTGAGCACGTCCGGCTGCTCGGCGGCTCGCGCTTCTCCGGCTCGTACTCGCTGACCTTCTCCACCGACGAGGAGGCCGTCTACGTGCTCGCCGACCGGGTGGTCGCCAGCATCTGACACCGGCTCACCGGATCGCCGGATCTCCGGCACACCAGCACGCAGCGCGCCGAAGGCCGGCCGGGTCCAAGGGGTTACCGACCCGGCCGGCCTTCGGCGTGTGCGCGCCCCCCTGGGGGATCAGCCGCAGAGCGCCGCCGTCTCCCGCACCGCGGCCACCGCCCCGGCCAGCACCTCGGCCGCCGCCACCGGCCCCTCCGGCAGCGCCACCTCCGCGCCCTGCGGCAGCGCCGCGAGCGCGGCCGCCAGGTCGTGCGCGGCGACGGCCAGCTGGTCCCCCACGGCGAAGGCTCCGGCGTCCGGGAACTCCCGCCGCGGACCGTCCTCGGCCGCCAGCGCCAGCCCGGCCAGCCGCCGCGCCAGCTCCAGCGCGGCCGCCGCCCGCGAGGGGTGCCCTGGCACGGCGCCCAGCAGCTTGCTCTGCGGCAGCGAGCGGAAACGATCCGCCAGGGAGTCGGCTGCTTCGACCAGGGGATTCACGTCCAGGGGCTCCACGTCATGCATGGGTAGGAGCGTAAGCGAGAAAGCCGCCGGGCCCCGGAGCGAGGTGCTCCGGGGCCCGGCGGCAGTGGTTCACGGCGGGAGGGACCGTCAGTCGTCGCCGCGCAGGATCGCGATCAGGCGCAGCATCTCCATGTAGATCCAGACCAGCGACACGGTCAGCCCGAAGGCGGCCCGCCACGACTCCCGCTGCGGGGCGCCCTGGGCGATGGCCTCCTCGATCGCCGCGAAGTCCAGCGACAGGAAGAAGGCACCCAGGCCGATGCCGATCAGGCCGACCACGATGCCCAGCGGGCCGGAGCGCAGGCCCATGTCGGCGCCGAAGGCCATCGCGATCATGTTGACCATCAGCAGCAGCACGAAGCCGAGGGCGATCGCGATGCCGATCCGCTGGTAGCGCGCGGTGACCCGGATCCTGCCGCTCTTGTAGGCGAACAGCATCGCGGTGAAGACCGCCGCCGTACCCAGGACCGCCTGGATCACGATGCCGTTCAGCATGGTGTTGAACGCGTGCGAGACGGCGCCCATCGCGAAGCCCTGGAGGGCCGCGTAGGTCAGGATCAGCGGCGGGCTGACGCTGCGCTTGAGCGAGACCACCATGCCGACGACCATGGCCACCAGGCTGGCGGCGATCGCGAAGCCGAAGTTCTCGAACGGCAGCGCGAACCAGGCCACCGCGCCGGCGACGACCAGGGTCAGCAGCGTCATGGCGGTGCGGGCGACCACGTCGTCCAGCGTCATCCGCCCGGTGGCCGCGGGACCGGCCGACGGACCGTTGTACAGCTCGTAGAGCTGTTCGTCGGTCATCGGGCCCTGGCCCTGCGGCTGCTGGGCGTAGGGCGTGCCCGCGTAGGGGTTCTGGCCGTACGCGTTCTGGCCGTAGGGGTTCTGACCGTACGGGCTCCCGGCCTGCGCGGTGGTGCCGAACCCCGCGTAGCCGGCGTCGCGGGTGAAGGACCCCTCCCGCGAGAAGACCGGGTTGCTGCTTCTCATTGCTCATTCCCTCCGTGGCGGCACTGCACCGCCCCGTACAAGGGTAATGGCTTGGCAAAAATTCCGGGATACGCCGCGAGGAGGATCCGGTGAACAACGACCGGCGGGGACGACGTCTGCGCCCCCGCCGGGTTATTCGGTGCCCGGAGCCGGACTCGAACCGGCACGGCCTCGCGGCCAAGCAGTTTTAAGCTGCCCGTGTCTGCGTTCCACCATCCGGGCGTCTGCGAAACCACCCTGAGCCTAGTCTCCCGGCTCACTCTTTCGCATGTTCCCCGCCCCGGAAGTTGTCATGTTTCCTTGCCATCTGACGAACTGTCCGGGATTCGGCCACGAAGGATATCCGTTCCGGCCATCCCTCCGCCTCAGGGTTCACGTCATACCGCAGGAGGAGGGGTCCACCCCTCCCGTACGCCCAGCGGTGGTAGGGCCAACCGTCCGGCGGAGCGACGCAGGACCATGATCACGTCGCGGAACATGGAGGTACAAGTCCACGAGCACAAGGAGCCCCCCGTGACCACGCCGACCGCAACCGCCGTCCGCACCGGCCTGGCGGCCGCCCGAGCCACCGGCCTGAACAAGGTCTACGGGGAGGGGGAGACCCGCGTCGTCGCCCTCGACAACGTCAGCGTGGTCTTCCCCCAGGGCGAGTTCACCGCCATCATG
>NZ_JBEXWT010000131.1:0-20461 GCF_040629945.1 Kitasatospora sp. NPDC005856
CCCCAGGAGTCGCTCGACTTCGAGAACACCTGCCCCGTGCTGTAGTCCGAACACGACAGGCCCGGCCGGTTCGGGTCGCGCAGCGAGTACGAGCCGCCGGAGTTGGTGGTGCTGATCGTCGGCGAGGGCCCGTTCCACTCGCTGTTCAGGGTGCCCGCGTGGACGTCGTCGTAGCTGTCGACGACCTCGCCGTCGGTGGCGTCGACGAACACGTGCAGGCGGCTGGGGGCCGCGCCCTTGTGGCCGGCCAGGACGGTCTCCCAGGACAGGCGGCTGCTGCCGTCCTTGACCCGCACCACCAGGCGGCGCGACTCGACGGAGTCGACGGCGGCCAGCTTGGTGCGGGCGGTCTTCTCCGCCTGCACCGCGCTGATCCGCGCCGTGGTGGAGGCGCCGAGGGGGCCGGTGGCGGCGGACTGCAGGCCGCGCACCTTGCCCTGGGAGTCGGCGAGGACGACCGCGTCGCCGCCGACCACGGGCAGCCCGCGGTAACTGCGCTCGTAGGCCACCGAGTAGAGGCCGCCGACCCAGGGGGTGACGGCCTTGCGCTCGTAGGTCTCGTCGGCGCCCTTGGCCAGGGCGTCCACGCCGGCCGTGACGGCGGCGTCGGCGGCGCTCACCGCGGCGGCCTGCCCGCTGGGCGGGGCCGAGGCGGTGTCGGGCGCGGCGGTGGCCGGGCCCGCGGTGGCGGCGATCATGCCGGCCAGCACGGTCAGGGTGGTCGCCGTGGTCAGCAACCTTCCTGCGGAAATCCTGCGTTGCATCGGGGCTCCTCGCGTGTGGGGGTCCCCGTCCGCGGACGGCTGGGCTGGTGGCGCACCGCGGGGCCGCATGTGGGGACGGCCGTGCGGGCCGTCCGCGCTCGGGTGCCCGAACCCTCACACGGCGTCATGCTCGGGTCAATGCCTGGTGCACGTGAGGCGCCGGGTTGGCAAGTTCCGTCAAGCCGGCAGGAGCGGGTCGGCGCCGAGCTGGGCTTTTCCTCGAGTGGTTGAGACCACGTCAGGGTGACGGGCAGTTACCGGAGGGGGCGGCAGCGGGCCCGGCTGTCGGGCGGACGCCCCGTGCCGGACGCACTCCCGGAGGGCCGCGAACGGTTCGGCGACGCGGGCTTCGAGCCGTCCGGCCGTCGGCTGCTCCGGATCACCGCCGCCGTTCGGCGACGCCGGGTCGGCGCCGGCGCGGCTTCGCCCGACAGGCCGACGCGGCCCCGGGCCGGCGGTAGCAGGCTGTGACGGGCCGGAAACCCTCAGCACTTGACTTTCTCTTACCCAAAGGCGCGTACTGGAACGAGGACAAACAGCAGACAGGGCCCTGTGCTCCAGGTATCCGTTTGATATCCGTGGCCGGCGCGAAGCGGCGACAGGGCGTGCCGGGATGCTCCACACCCCTCGCGTCACACCCTCGCGTCGCGTTCGGCCCGGTGCCTTCGACGGGCCTTTTCGCGTGCCGCCGTACCCGCACCGCCGATGGTGCACCCGCGGTGACGCCGCCGGGGACTGGAGCCGCGGGCCGCTCCGAGGGGCCGCCATGAGCTTGACGTCGAAAACGGCCGATGTTCGAACGCGGGAGGACGCCACCGGCGAACCGCCGGCGGGGCGCCGTGGCATCGCGGCGCTGCCGCGCGTCCTCCACGCGAGCCCTGGCATCCGCGTTCCGACGCACTGCCCTGCCGCGGCTCGTCCACGGAAAGGCGGGCACCATGGTGCTCGATTCGACCACACTGCACTCGAGCATCGAGGACCCGGTTCTCGACCGGATGAACTTCCTGAACGAGATCACGTTCAGCTACCCGGACGCGGTGTCCTTCGCGCCGGGGCGCCCTTATGACGGCTTCTTCGAGGTCGAGGAGATCCACGCCCACCTGCGCCGGTACGCGAAGTACCTGGAGAGCCGGGGCGCGGGACCGGCCGAAGTGCGCAGCGGCTTCTACCAGTACGGGCCGGCCGCGGGGCGGATCCGGGAGCTGATCGCGTACTCGCTGCGCCAGGACGAGGGGTTGGAGGTCGCGCCCGAGTCGATCGTGGTGACGGTCGGTGCGCAGGAGGCGATGTTCCTGGCGCTGCGCGTGCTGTTCGCGACGCCCGAGGACGTGCTGCTGCTCGTGACTCCCTGCTATGTCGGGATCATCGGGGCCGCCCGGCTGCTGGACATCCCGGTGGTCGCGGTGCCGGAGCGTGACGGGCGGCTGGTGGTGGCCGACGTGGAGGAGGCGGTGCGTGCGCAGCGGGCGGCGGGCCGGCGGCCGCGGGCCGTGTACGTGGTGCCGGACCACGCCAACCCGACCGGGTCCACGCTGGACCTGGCGACGCGCAGGGCGCTGCTGGAGCTGGCCGAGCGCCGGGGGCTGCTCGTCCTGGAGGACAGTCCCTACCGGTTGAGCGGTCCTGGGCCGCGGTGTCCGATGCTCAAGGCGCTGGACGGGTCGAGGAGCGTCGTGCAGCTCGGCACCTTCTCCAAGACGCTGTTCCCCGGCGCGCGGATCGGCTACGTCGTGGCCGACCAGGAGGTGCGGGACGGGCGCGGGGGCGTGCGGCTGCTGGCGCGGGACCTGGCGAAGGTGAAGAGCATGGTGACGGTCAACACGTCCTCGCTCAGCCAGGCGGTCGCGGCGGGTGCGCTGCTGAGTGTGGACGGCCGCCTCTCCACCCTGAACGCCCGGGCCGCCGAGCACTACCGCCGCAGCATGGCCGCCACGCTCGCGCAGTTGGAGCGGTGGCTGCCCGAGGAGCGGCGCCGGGAGCTGGGGGTGGGGTGGAACCGTCCGGAGGGCGGGTTCTTCCTGACGCTGCGCACCGGTTTCCGGACCGGCACCGCGGCCCTGGAGCGTTCGGCCCGCGAGTTCGGGGTGATCTGGACGCCGATGGAGTTCTTCCATCCCTACGGCGGGGGCGAGCGGGACATCCGGCTCTCGATCAGTCATCTGACGCCCGGGCAGGTGACGGAGGGTGTCGAGCGGCTCGCGCGGTTCGTGGAGGCGCTCAGCGGCGAGGCGCACGGCGGGGGGACGCACGGCGGGGGGACGCACGGCAGGCAGGCGCACGGCGGCGAGAAGCGCGGCGGCGTGCCCGGCACCGGAACGGAGAGTGACGCATCATGACCGCGGCCCTGGACCGAGCACTGGTCACCACGGCCCCGCGCATCCTGGGCGTGGGCACCGCCGTGCCACCCGAGCACTACTCCCAGGAGGAGCTGCTCGACCTGTTCGGGATCACCGACCGGAAGGTGCGCTCCGTCTTCCTGCTGGGTTCCATCCGGCAGCGTTCGCTGGTGCTGCCCCCGGCGGGGCCCGACGGCACGAGGCTGCGGGAGTCCCAGGGCGACCTCCTGGACAAGCACAAGGCGTGGGCCGTGAGCATGGGGTCGGACGCGATGTCCGTGTGCCTCAAGCGGATCGGCGCCGACCTGTCGGAGGTGGCGTACCTGTGCTGCGTGACCTCGACCGGGTTCCTCACCCCGGGCCTGAGCGCGCTGATGATCCGCGAGCTCGGCATGGACTGGCACACGGCGCGGGCCGACATCGTCGGCATGGGCTGCAACGCGGGGCTCAACGCGCTGGCCGTGGTGGGCAACTGGGCGGCGGCGCATCCGGGCCGACTGGCCGTGATGGTCTGCTCGGAGGCCTGCTCGGCCGCGTACACGATGGACTCCACGATGCGTACGGCCGTGGTCAACAGCCTCTTCGGCGACGGCGCGGCGGCGGTGGCGGTGATGTCCGACCCGCCGGACGGCGCGGGGGCCGAGGAGGAGGACTCCGGCCACCGCCCGGAGGGCCCGCGGATCCTGAAGACGGAGAGCGTCACGATCGTCGACGCCATCGACGCGATGCGCTACGACTGGGACCGCGACCAGGACCGCTTCAGTTTCTTCCTGGACCCGCAGATCCCGTACCTGGTCGGCGCGCACGTGGAGGGCGTCATCGACCGGCTGCTGGCCGACACGTCGCTGCGCCGCGACGACGTGGCGCACTGGCTGGTGCACTCCGGCGGCAAGAAGGTCATCGACGCGGTCGCCGTCAACCTGGGGCTGACCCGGCACGACCTGCGCCACACCATCACCGTGCTGCGGGACTTCGGCAACGTCTCCAGCGGCTCGTTCCTCTTCTCCTACGACCGGCTCCTGCAGGAGGGCGTGGTCCGCGACGGCGACTACGGCGTGCTGATGACCATGGGGCCGGGCTCGACGATCGAATCCGCGCTCATCCAGTGGTGAACCGACCCGAGGGAGACCGCACATGCCCGTCAACGCCCTGCCCGAAGGCCCCGTGCTGCACGTGGACGGCGGCCGGGAGATCTCGGCCGAGCTGACCGGCGCCGTCGCGGCGCTGTGCGACGAGGCGGAGTCCTCCGGAGCCGACTTCGCGACCCTGTACGTCCGCGGCGCCCCGACCGGTGAGGCGGTGGCGAAGCCGGCCGACGTGGCGACCGTGACCAAGTGGGAGCGGGCCGTACGGCGCTTCGAACGGCTGCGGCTGCCCACGCTGGCGGCGGCGAGCGGGGAGTGCGGCGGCGCGGCGCTGGACCTGCTGCTCGCGACCGACGTGCGGGTGGCGACGCCGGACCTGCGGCTGCTCCTGGCCTTCCACGGGCAGGCGACCTGGCCGGGCATGGCCGCCTTCCGGCTGGTCCAGCAGCTCGGGCCGGCCGCGGCGCGGCGCACGGTGCTCTTCGGGGTGCCGATCACCGCCCGTGAGGCGCTGGAGCGGTGCCTGGTGGACCGGGTGAGCGAGAACCCCGGGCGCACCCTGGCGGCCGCGGCCCGGCTGCTGCGCCGGCTGTCCGGCCCCGAACTCGCGATCCGCCGCCAACTGGCCTTCGATGCCCAGTGGATGAGCTTCGAGGACGCGCTCGGCCCGCACCTGGCCGCCTGCGACCGCGCGCTGCGGCGCGCCCGGGCCGCGGACGGGGTGACGGCGTGAGCACCGCGAACGGGCAGGCGCCCGCCACCGTACGGGAACGCGCCGCGGACGGGTTCGAGCGGGCGGCCCGGCTGCTGCCGCCGTTCCCCGAGCCCGGGCCGCGCCCCGGCGGGCCGGGCGCCGGCACCGAGCGGGCGCTGGAGGCCGGCCGCGCGCAGCGCACCGCCTTCCTGGAGTGCCACGCCGAGGCGCTGTACGACCGGCTCACCGGCGGCCGCACGCGGCGCCCGCGGCTGGAGGCGCTGGTGGAGGACGCCGCCCTCGCCGTGCCCCGCCTGGTGCCCACGCCCGCGCAGCTGCGGGCGGAGCGGGCCGTGCCGGTGGCGCAGCGTCTGGGCTACGAGATCGACGTGGGCGTCCTGCTGCGCGGCCTGCTGCGCTGTCCGGCCGCCGGGCGCCACCTGATGGACTCCATGCTGCGGCCCACCGGGCGCGCGCTCGGCCTGCTCGGGCGGTTCCGGGCCACCGGGGTGGTGCGGATGGACAGCACGCTGCTGGAGCGGCGCGCGGGGGTGGCCCGGATCACCATGTGCGCCGGGGACCGCCTCAATGCCGAGGACGAGCAGCAGGTCGACGACATGGAGACGGCGGTCGACCTCGCGCTGCTGGACGAGGGGTGCGAGATCGGGCTCATCCGGGGCGGCGAGATGACGCACCCGCGCTACGCGGGCCGGCGGGTGTTCAGCGCCGGGATCAACCTCAAGCGCCTGCACGCGGGCGAGATCACGCTCGTCGGCTTCCTGCTGCGCCGCGAGCTCGGCTACCTCAGGAAGCTGCTGCTCGGGCTGCGCACGGACGAGCCGTCCTGGCGCTACCCGCTGACCGACATGCCGTGGGTGGCCGCGGTGGACGGCTTCGCGATCGGCGGCGGCATGCAGTTGCTGCTCGCGGTGGACCACGTGCTGGCCGCCTCCGACGCCTATCTGAGCCTGCCGGCCGCGCAGGAGGGGATCGTCCCGGGCGCGGCGGACTTCCGGCTCCCCGCGGTGACCGGGCCCCGGCTGGCCCGGCAGATCATCCTCGGCGGGCGGCGGGTGCGCGCGAGCGAGCCCGAGGCCCGCACGCTCGTGGACCGGGTCGTCGACCCGGCGGAACTCGACGGGGCCGTGGAACGCGCCGTGGAGCTGCTGCGCGATCCGGCCGTCACCGCCAACCGGCGGATGGTGAACCTCGCCCTGGAGCCGGCGGACGGCTTCCGCGCGTACATGGCGGAGTTCGCCGTCCAGCAGGCGCTGCGCATCCACGCGGCGGACGTGCTCGGCAAGGCGGGCCGCTTCACGGCCCGGCCGCCGGGCTGAGGCCGCACCGGGAGCGCCGTGCCGGAACCACCGCGCGGGACCTCCGTACCGGGATCACCGCGCCAGGACCTCCCCCGCCGCCCGGCGGGCGGCACCCGAAACGAACGAGGAGATGTGAGATGACCAGCCCCTTCGACGACCCGGGCGCCTCCTACCTCGCCCTGGTCAACCCGCTGGGCCAGTACTCGCTGTGGCCGGCGTTCGCGCAGGTGCCGTCCGGGTGGCGGATCGCCTACGGCCAGGGCTCGCGCGACGAGTGCCTGGAGTACATCGACCGGGTCTGGAGCGACCAGCGGCCGCCGGACGGGGCCGGGCCCGTGAACGGCAAGGAGGTCGCCGCGCCATGATGGCCGGCCCGGGCCCGCTGATCACGGTACGGGCCACCGGCGGCGACGGGACGGACCCGGCCCGGGGCCGGGTCAGGCCCGGCACCGCGCGGCGGATCCGACCCTACCTGCGGCCCTACCGCCGGCAGATCGCCGCGCTGCTGAGCCTGACCGTGGTCGACGCCGTCATCACCGTCTCCACGCCGCTGCTGTTCAAGCTGCTCATCGACCACGGCATCGTGCCCCGCGACCGGGGCGTGGTGGCGGGCGCCGCCGCCGCGGTGGCGGTCCTGGCGCTGCTGCAGGCGCTGGTGGGCTTCTGGGTCAGCCGCAGGTCGGCGCGCGTCGGCGAGGGGCTCGTCTACGACCTGCGCACCGAGGTCTTCCGGCACGTGCAGCGCCAGCCGCTGGCGTTCTTCACCCGCACCCAGACCGGTTCGCTGGTGAGCCGGCTCAACACCGACGTGATGGAGGCCCAGCAGGCGGTGACCGTGCTGCTGTCCAACGTGCTCTCCAGCCTGGTGGTGCTGGGCCTGGTGCTCGCCACGATCTTCTTCCTGTCCTGGGTGGTGGGCCTGGTCGTGCTCGTCACGGTGCCCCTGTTCGTGCTGCCCGGCCGCGTCGTCGGGCGCCGGCTGCAGCGCAACCTGCGCACGTCGATGCAACTGGACGCCGAACTCGGCTCGTTCATGCAGGAGCGCTTCAACGTGGCCGGCGCGCTGCTGGTCAAGCTGTACGGCCGGCCGGCCGGCGAGGCCCGGCGGTTCGCCGGCACCGCGGCGCGGGTGCGGGACGTCGGCGTGGTCACCTCGGTCTACTCGCGGATGCTGCTGGTGACGGTGACGCTGCTGGCGTCGCTGGCCACCGCGGTGGTCTACGGGGTCGGCGGCGAGCTGGTGATCGACGGAGCCATCCAGATCGGCTCGCTGGTGGCCCTGGCCACCCTGCTGGCCCGGCTCTTCGGCCCGATCAACCAGCTCTCCAACCTCCAGTCGAACTACCTGACCGCCCTCGTCTCCTTCGACCGGCTGTTCGAGGTGCTGGACCTCGAACCGCTGATCGTGGAACGGCCCGCCCCCCTCGTACTGCCCGCCGCGGCCCGGGCCCCGGCCCCGGAGGTCGAGTTCGAGGACGTCTCCTTCCGCTACCCCACGGCCAAGGACGTCTCCCTCGCCTCGCTGGAGACGCTGTCGCTGCCGGCCCCGGAACGCTCCGGCGACGCCACGGCGCTGCGCGGGGTGAGCTTCCTGGCCCCCGCGGGCCGGCTCACCGCGCTCGTCGGGCCCTCCGGCGCCGGCAAGACCACGATCAGCCAGCTGGTCGCCCGGCTCTACGAGCCCACCTCCGGCACCGTGCGGATCGGCGGCCACGACGTGCGCGAGCTGTCCCTGGCCTCGCTGCACGACACCGTCGGCATGGTGACCCAGGACGCGCACATGTTCCACGACACCATCCGCGCCAACCTGCTCTACGCCGACCCGGACGCCACCGAGGCGCAGCTCGCCGAGGCCTGCCGGGCCGCGCAGGTCTGGGACCTGGTCTGCGCGCTGCCCGACGGCCTGGACACCGTCGTGGGCGAGCGCGGCTACCGCTTCTCCGGCGGCGAGAAGCAGCGCCTGTCGATCGCCCGGCTGCTGCTCAAGAAGCCGTCCGTGGTCGTGCTCGACGAGGCCACCGCCCACCTGGACTCCGAGTCCGAGGCGGCCCTGCAGAAGGCGCTGTGGACCGCCTTGGCCGGGCGCACCGCCCTGGTGATCGCGCACCGCCTGTCCACCGTCCGCGAGGCCGACCAGATCCTCGTGGTCCAGGGCGGGCGCGTGGTCGAACGCGGCCGGCACCCCGACCTCGTCGACGCCGGCGGCCTGTACGCGGAGCTCTACCGGACCCAGTTCGCCGAACCGCCCGCGCCGCGCCCGGAAGCCGAGCAGCACCCGGCGAACGGTTACGGCGACCTGCCCCCGCTGCCGCGCGGCGGAGGGCCCCTGCGCCGGCTGCCGCCGCCCGAGACGGCGCCCGAGCCCGGCCGACCCGAACGGAGAGCACGATGAGCCAGTTGACGGTCGAGGACGTGTGGCCGCTGTCCCCGCTGCAGGAGGGACTGCTGTTCCACGCCTCGTACGACCAGGACGCGCCCCGGGACGTGTACGTGGGGCAGCGGATCCTCAACCTCGACGGGGACCTGGACCCAGGGGTGCTGGAGGCGTCCTGGCAGGCGATGCTGGAGCGGCACGCGAGCCTGCGCGCCGCCTTCCGCTCCCGCGCGGCCGGCGACACCGTCCAGGTGATCGCCAGGGGCGTGCGGATCCCGTGGACGTACGCCGACCTCGGCGCGCTGGGCGAGGAGGAGGCCGAGCAGGAGGCCGCGCGCCTGGCCGCGGTCGACGCGCGGCGCTTCGACCTCGGCCTGCCGCCGCTGCTGCGGGTGCTGCTGCTGCGCGCGGGCCCCGGCCGGCACCGGATGGTGGTGACGATGCACCACATCCTGATGGACGGCTGGTCGCTGCCGATCCTGTTCGGCGAGCTGTGGGAGGTCTACGGCAACGGCGGCGACGCCTCGGTGCTGCCGAAGGTCCCGCAGTACCGCGACTACCTCGCGTGGCTGGTGCGCCGGGACACCGACGCCTCGCGCGAGGCGTGGCGGGCGATGCTGGCCGGGACGGAGGAGCCCACCCTGGTCGGCCCGGCCGACCGCGGGGGCCCGCCGGTGATGCTGCGGCACGTGGTCGAGCGGGTCGGCGACGACCTCGCCGAGCGGCTGCGGGAGGCGGCGCGCTCCGCCGGGGTCACCTTCAACCGGGTCTTCCAGGTCGCCTGGGCGCTGCTGGTGGGCAAGCTGTCCGGCCGGCTGGACACCGTCTTCGGGGCGACCGTCTCCGGCCGGCCGGCCGAGGTGCCGCAGGCGGACCGGATGGTGGGGCTGTTCATCAACACCGTGCCGGTGCGCGTGCGGCTGGACCCGGCGCTGCCCTTCCGCCGGGCCATGGCGGCGCTGCAGGACCAGCAGGCCGCCCTGCTGGAGCACCAGCAGCTGAGCCTGCCGGAGATCCAGCGCGCCGGCGGGCCCGGCGCGGTCTTCGACACCCTGATGGTCTTCCAGAACTATCCGCGCGGGCCGATGGCGGCCCCCTCGGCCGGGCCGTCGCGGCCCGCCGGGCCGGGCCTGGCGCCGCGGCCCGCCGACGGCTCGCCCCCGGGCGAGGGCCTGGGCGGCACGGCGCTGCGCAGCGGGCGGCAGGCCGGCGGCCCGCTGCGGGAGCCGCCCGCCGACGGCGGGCCTGCGGAGCCGGGTGACGGGCGGGAGCCGCCGGGTGCGCCGGGCGGGATCGGCCTGCGGGGCCCGGCCGGCATCCGGGTCTCGGCCGGCGGCGGCGAGGAGGCCGCCCACTACCCGTTGACGATCGTGGTCACGCCGACCGACGACATCGAGGTCCGGCTGGACTACCGGCCCGACCTGTTCGACGAGCGCACCGCCCGCGGTCTCGTCGACCGGATGCTCCTGGTGCTGCGCCAGGTCGCGCAGGACCCGGACGTGCCGCTGGGCCGGCTCGACGTGCTGACCGGCGAGGAGCGCGGCGAGCTGGACGGCTCCGGGTACCGCACGCGCCGCGAGCTGCCCGCCGCGACGCTCGCCGAGCTCTTCGAGCGCCAGGTGCGCGGCGCCCCCGACGCGGTGGCCGTGGTGGCCGGGGACACCGAGCTGACGTACGCCGGGCTGGACCGGCGGGCGAACCGGCTGGCGCGCCGGCTGGCGGCGCTCGGGGTGCGCCCGGAGACGCTGGTGGGCGTGGTGGCCGAGCGTTCGCCCGAGCTGATCACGGCGCTGCTGGCGGTGGTGAAGGCCGGTGCGGCGTACCTGCCGTTGGACGGCCGGCACCCGGCCGCCCGGCTCGCCGCGGCGGCGGCGCAGGCGGGTGCGGCCGTCGTGCTGGTCGACGGGCCGAACGCGCGGCGGGGCCTGGCCGACGCCGCGCTGTTCGAGGGCGCCGAGGTGCTCCCCCTGGAGCCGGACCCGACGGACCCGGACTCCCCCGCCGCGAACGCCGCGAACACCGCGAACACCGAGCACGGGAACGGCGGGAACGGCGGGAACGGCGACGGCGCGGCCTTCCCGGCCGTGCCGGTGCGGCCGGAGAACCTCATGTACGTCGTCTACACCTCGGGCTCCACCGGCCTGCCCAAGGGCGTCGCGGTGACGTACGGCAGCGTCCTGGCGTTCTGCCTGGACGAGTGCTGGTCGGCCGAGACCCTCGAACGGGTGCTGGTGCAGGCCAACCACGCCTTCGACGCCTCCACCTACGAGATCTGGACGACGCTGCTGCACGGCGGCCGGCTGGTGCTGGTGCCCCCCGGGGACATCGACACGGTCGAGCGCGGCAGGCTGATCGCGGACCAGAAGGTGACCAGCGTGCACGCCACGGCCGGGCACTTCCGGGTGCTCGCGGAGCAGGCCCCGCACATCTTCGCCGGGGTGCGCGAGGTGTCCACCGGCGGCGACGTCGTCTCCGCCCACGCCGTGCGCACGCTGCTGCGCTCGCACCCGGGCCTGGTGGTGCGCACCACCTACGGCCCGACCGAGTCCACCGCCTTCGCCACCCAGCTGCCCTTCACCGACCCGGACGCGGTGCCCGACGTGGTGCCGCTGGGCCTGCCGATGGACAACACCAGGGCGTTCGTCCTCGACGCGTTCCTGCGGCCCGTGCCGGTCGGCATGACGGGCGAGCTCTACCTCGCCGGGGCGGGGCTGGCGCGCGGTTACCTCGGACGCGCCGCGCTCACCGCGGAGCGCTTCGTCGCCTGCCCCTTCCCCGCCGAGGGCGAGCCGACGGGCGCGCGGATGTACCGCACCGGCGACCTGGCGCAGTGGACCCGGGACGGGCGGCTGCTCTTCCTCGGCCGCGCCGACAAACAGCTCAAGATCCGCGGGTTCCGCGTCGAGCCGGCCGAGATCGAGGCCGTGCTCGCCGCGCACCCGGACGTCGCGCAGGCGCTCGTGGTCGCGGTCGAGGACGCGGACGGCCACAAGCGGCTGGCCGGGTACGTGGTGCCGGCCGGCGGCGGGCAGGCCTCGCCGGAGCTGCGGGCGCTGGTGGAGCACCTCGCCGGGAAGCTGCCCGACTACATGGTCCCGGCCTCGGTGACGGTGCTGGAGGCGCTGCCGGTGACGGTGAACGGCAAGGTCGACCGGGCCGCCCTGCCGCGGCCGGTCTTCTCCGGCCTGGCGGCGGGGCGCGCCGCGGCCACCGACGCCGAGGAGCTGCTGTGCCGGCTGTTCGCCGAGGTGCTGAACCTGGAACGGGTGGGGGCGGAGGACTCGTTCTTCGGCCTCGGCGGCGACTCGATCACCTCGATGCTGCTGGCGGGGCGGGCCCGCAAGGCCGGGCTGGCGATCACGCCGCGTCAGGTCTTCGAGCTGCGCACGCCCGCGGAGCTCGCGCGGGTGGCCGAGTCGGTCGACGCCGAGCGGGCGGCGGGCGCCGAGGACGTCCCCTGGGGGCCGGTGCCGCTGACCCCGGTGATGCACGAGATCGCGGCCCGCACGGGTTCGGCGGCGCGCGCGGGCAGCCAGTCGATGGTGCTGACCGCCCCGCCCGGTCTGACGCCCGAGCGGCTGGCCGCCGTGCTGCGGGCCGTCGCCGACCGGCACGAGGTGCTGCGGGCGCGGCTGGAGGAGGCCGAGGGGCAGCTGGTGGTCCCCGGGCCCGGCGCGGCCCCGGACCTCGCCGCGGCGGACCTGGTGACCCGGGTGGAGGCCGCGGGCCTCGACGGGGCGCGGCTGGAGGCGCTGCTCGACGAGCAGGCCGCGGCCGCCCAGGCCGCGCTCGCGCCGCGCGACGGCGTGATGCTGCGGGCCGTGCTCGTCGACCGCGGCGCCGCCGAGGACGCCCTGGTGCTGCTGACGGCCCACCACCTGGTGATCGACGGGGTCTCCTGGCGGGTGCTGATGCCCGATCTGGCGCTCGCGGACGCGGCCCTGGACTCCGGGGGCGCGGACGCGGCGCGGGCGGCCCTCGCCCCCGAGCCGACCTCGTTCCGCCGCTGGGCGGGCGCCCTGGCGGAGCTGGCCAGGGCGCAGCGGACGGTGGACGAGCTGCCGGCCTGGCGGCGGATGCTCGACCGGGTCGAGCCGCCGATCGCCGGGCGGGCGCTGGATCCGCGGACCGACACCGTGGGGGGCGGGGTCTGCCGTGCGGAGCTGACCGTCGCGGCGCCGATGGCGGGATCGCTGCTGGCGGCCCTGCCGGCCGCCTACCACGCGGGGGTGGACGACGTGCTGCTGTCCGGGCTGGCGGCGGCGCTCGACGAGTGGGTGCGGGCGCGCGGCGGGCGGGCCCCGGAGGGGTTCCTGATCGACCGGGAGGCGCACGGCCGGGTGCCGCTGGCCGAGGACATGGACCTGACGCGGACCGTCGGCTGGTTCACCGCCGTCCATCCGGTGTGGCTGGAGCCCGGTCCGGTCGACACGGCCGAGGTCCGGGCGGGCGGGGCGGACGCGGCGCGGCTGATCAAGCGGGTCAAGGAGCAGCTGCGGCAGGGGCCGGGCGACGGTCTGGGGTACGGGCTGCTCAGGTATCTGAACCCGGCCACGCGCGCGGTGCTGGAGCCGCTGGCGCGGCCGCAGATCGGGTTCAACTACCTGGGGCGGTTCGGTGCGTCCGTCGGGGAGGCGGAGCTGCTGCCCGGTGTCGACGGGGCGCCGGCCGGTGCGGACGCGCGGGCGCGGGCGTGGACGCCGGCGGGTGAGCGCCCGGTGCCCGACGGCGGGGTGGATCCGTCGACGCCGCTGCGGCACGTGCTGGAGATCAACGGTTCGGCGCGGGACCTGCCCGGGGGGCCGGAGCTGGGCTTCGTCCTGGAGTCGCCGGGCGGGCTGCTCACCGAGGCGGAGCTGGGCGATCTCGCCGGGCGCTGGCGGGCGGTGCTGGAGGGTCTGGTGCGGCACGCCGCCGAGGGGCCCGGCGGTCACACCCCGTCGGACTTCTCGCTGATCTCGCTGGGGCAGGAGGACATCGACGAGTTCGAGTCGGCCTTCGGCGACGGGGCCGGGGGCGGGGGCGGCGAGAGCGGGGGCGACGGCAGCGGCAGCGGCGAGGACCGGGGCTGAGCGGGCGCCGGCGGTGCGGGCGCCGGACCGGTCGGGGGCCGGTTCAGCGCCCGCGCCACACCGGTCGGCGTTTCTCCGTGAAGGCGCGCGGCCCCTCCCTGGCGTCCTCGCTGGCCCGGCGGGCCTCCTCCCAGTGGTAGCGGGTGGTGAAGGCCTGTTCCAGGGGCAGGTCCACCGAGCGCAGCACGGCCTCCTTCAGGGCGCGCTGGGACAGCGGTGCGCAGCGCAGCAGGTCGGCCGTCCAGCGTTCGACGCACGCGTCCAGTCGGTCGTCCGGGACGACCTCGTTGACCAGTCCGAAGGCCAGTGCCTGGTGCGCCGTCATCCGGTGCCCGGTGAGCAGGTGGCCCATCGCGGCCTTGAGCGGGATCTGGCGGGCCAGCCGGAAGGCTCCGCCGGCGCCCGGGACGAGGCCGAGGGTGGCTTCGGGCAGGGCGAAGACGGCGCTGTGGGCGGCGATCACCAGGTCGCAGGCGAGGACCAGTTCGAAGCCGCCGCCGAGGGCGTAGCCGCGGACCCTGGCGAGGACGGGTTTGGACAGGGTGAAGCGGTCGGTCAGGCGGGGCGAGCCGGGCAGGCCCGTGGATCCGAAGCTCGTCGGCGGGGTTCCCTCGCGGTCGAGCCGGGCCCGTTCCTTGAGGTCCTGTCCGACGGAGAAGGCGCGTTCGCCCGCGCCGGTCAGCACGACCAGCCGTACCGTGTCGTCGCGTTCGACCTCGTCCCAGACCGCGCCGAGTTCGGCGTGCATCCGCTGGTCCATCGCGTTGAGCACGTGGGGCCGGTTCAGGGTGACGCGTGCGACGTGGCCGGCCCGTTCGTAGAGCACGGGCCGGTCCGTCGTGGGTTCCTGGGTCGCGGGTGCCTGCGTCTCGGGGTCCACGCGGGCAGGCTACCGGCGGGGGCGGGCTGTCGTGCGCAGGCCGTGCGGTGGCGGGTGGGGCGGTTCAGCTGCCGATGGAGCAGTTGGCGTCGGGGGCGTGGCCGAGGGGCCAGGCGAGGGTGTCCAGGACGGCGTTCTTGGCGGCCGGGTCGAGGTGGACGATGGGCACGGCCTTGTTGTACGGGTTGCCGTACTGGTCGAGGCAGATCCAGCCGCTCGCGCCGTCGACCCGGTTGTCGCCGTGCATCCGGCGCCAGCTCTGGACGACGTCGTCGGTCGAGGGCTTCTTGACGTCCCCGACCGCCTGGTTGCGGATGCCCGCGATGGCGGTGGAGACCGCGTCGTAGGTGATGATCACGCGGCCGTCGCGCAGGTCGGCGGGGCCGATCGCGTCGGGTGCCTTGGTGTCGGCTTCGCCCAGCAGGTCGGACAGCTCCTTCGAGGCGGCCTTGGAGCCGCCGGGGGCCTCGGTGCTCTGCTCCCCGAAGGTGTCGGGGTGGGCGAGGGCGGTGTAGCGCACGGTGATGCCGGCGCCGGTGCTGAGGGCGTCCCACTTGTCGGCGAACTTCGCGTCGACCATCAGGGTGGAGGCGTGCGAGCCGGTGATGACCGTGTAGTGCTTGGTGCACCTGCGGTTGCCCAGTTCGACGAGGAACTGGCGCAGTTGGACCGGGCGGCCGGCGAAGTAGAGGGTCGTGGCGGCGGAGTTGCAGATGCTCGGGACCATCTGGTGGAAGTCGTTGGCGAGGTTGCCCTCGTCGTTGAAGTCGGGCGGCGACTGGTAGGTCTCGGGGGCGTTGGGGGCGCCCTTGGTGAGCTTCTCGAAGGTCTGGCGCAGGGTGGTGAGGTAGTTGTCGTTCTCGCGCGTGTCCTCGATCACCAGGGCCTCTTCGGGCTTGATGGCCGCCCCGTAGGAGCCGAGGGCGCCCGCCTGGTCGGAGTTGCCGGGGGCGATGCGCGCCAGTCCCGGGTAGCGGCGCGGGTCGGCGGGGGTGTTCTTGATGTCGTCCGCGGTCATGGGGCCGGCGACGACCGGGATGTGCTTGTCCGCGGTGAGGTAGCGCACGGCCTGTTCGGTCTCGGCGATGCTGATGTTGATGCCCGCGACGGCCCGCAGGTTCTGCTTGTCGTCGGTCACGGCCTGGGCCAGCTGGTCGGCGACGGTGTGCCACTCCTTGTAGCCGCGGCCGGGGTTGGCGAGCACCAGCCGGATCGGGGGCTGCCTCTTGTTCCTGTTCCGTTCGTCGTTGGCCCAGTGCTGGGCCAGGTAGGCGCCCTGCACCTGTTCGACCAGCTCGCGCCGTTCGGCGGGCGCGGCGGAGGTCATGGGGATCATCAGGGCGACGGTGACGGGCGAGCTGTCGGCCACGCGGTCGTTCTCGGCCTTGATGCGGGCGCTGACCTGCCGCAGTTCGTCGGTGAAGACGTAGGAGCCGTCGGTGACGCCGACGCACTCGTTCTGGTCTCCGCGCTGTTCCACGCCGGGGGCGCAGGAGGGGTCGTCGACCACCCACTTCTCGTATCCCAGGTAGCCGCCGGTGGCCAGGACGGCGACGGCCACGGCGGCCGCCAGTGCGCGGTTCAGGGGCCCTTCGGGCAGGACGCTCATGGTCGGGGTCTCCTCAGATCGGGAGGTGGGGGGCCTGGACCCAGCGCCCCAGGAGCTGCGGCCAGGTCTCGTACGCCCGGAAGAACACCGCCTGGTGGGCGGCCCCGGCGTGTTGGGCCAGGGTGAGCAGGTGCAGCCGGACGCTGCGGATCAGCTGCTCGTCGGGTGGTGCGAGCGGGTGCGACTGCTGCCACAGCGCGTCGACGAGGGACTCCACCGCATGGTGCACGAGGGCGCTGGTGTTGGCGTCGGCGACGGCGCAGGCCGGGCAGTCCTCGGGCGGGGTGGCGAGGGCGGTGAGGTTCCGGGGCGGGTGCGGCGCGGCGCAGACCAGGTTGAGGGCGGTGAGCCAGGTGGCCGTGGACTGGTCGGCCAGGCGCCGGTGGAGGGTGCGGGCGACGGTGCCCGTGTCGAGGACGGCGAGCGAGTGGTGCAGGAAGCGCTCGTCGGGCGGGGCGTCGTCCTGCGCGGCGTAGCGGTCGCAGAGGGTCTCGTGGATGTCGTGCCACCGGTCGGCCCCGGGGGTCTCGCCGAGCAGGGTGGCCAGGTGGTGGCCGAGCAGGGCACGCAGGGTGGGGTCGCCGACGAACGGCGCTCCGGTGCCCGGCCACGGGCGGGCGCCCCAGTGGTCGTGTGCCAGCAGCTGTCTGGTCGTCTGGACGCGCAGGAGGTCGGTGTCGCCGGGCGGGTGGTGGGCGCCGAGTGCCTGGGCGGCCTCCTCGTCGAGGGCCGGGGAGAAGTGGGTCAGGCGGGCCCGGGCGGTGTCGTCGGGGACCAGCAGGCGCAGCAGCCGCTCGTGCACCCGGGTGTCGGGCTGGTCGTCGGCCGGCAGGTCGAGCAGGGCGCGGGGGTCGGGGCTCTGCCCGAGGCGCACGGCCCGTCGGCCGGCCTGGACCAGGGCGTGGGCGATCCCGGCCCGGCCCGCGCTGAGGCGGTGGATCAGCTGGGCGGTGTCGGGCCCCGGGTGGTCGGCGCCGAACATCCAGGTGATCTCGTCGAGGGTCAGCTGGGCCAGGGGCAGCCGCAGGGTCCAGCCGGCCGGCGTCTGCGGCCGGTCCGCGCGCCAGAACGGGCCGGCGGCGTTGCGTGTCGTGGGGTCGACGTCCGCCGGGTCGGGGGTGGCCGGTTCCGGTGCCAGGACGGTGACGACCACGCCGGGCCTCGTCCGGACGTCCTCGTCGTGCCAGACCTGGGTCAGCGTGTCCAGGACCGGCCGGCCGAGCGGGGTGTGGGCGTTGTCCAGGAGCAGCAGCGGGCGCGGCAGCCGGTTCTTCAGGCGCGCCCAGGTGTAGTGGTCGTCGATGTCCGCGAGGAGGGCGGCCATCAGGTGGCGCTCGGCGCGCCCGCGGTCGTGCGGGTTGCCGCGGAAGCCCCGGGCGAGCTCGGAGAGCTGGACGTTCGCCTCGCCCTGGGTGCTGACCTTCCGTTCGGCCCACCAGCGCAGGCCGTTGTTGTTGGCGCGGGCGCCGAGCAGTTCGGTGGCGACGATGTCGGCGAGCGAGGCGACGAGTTCGTTGACGCCGGGGCCCAGCCCCGCCACGGTGCCGATGTTCGGGGCGACCTGTCGGATCCAGCCCGCCACCTTGTCCCGGCGCGCCTGGGCGTCGGGCTGGCTCTCGCGCAGCAGGCTCTCCAGGCGCCGGCCGGCCGCCTCCAGTTCGCCGAGCCCGACGGTCTGCCAGCTGGTGACCGCCAGCAGGCCCTGGGTGAGCCGGGGGAAGGACAGGCCCGAGCCGAACCGGTTCGCCTGCCGGCTCAGCTCGTACCGCAGGTGGAAGAGCAGGTCCGAGGTGTGGGAGGCGTTGCTCAGCCGGGGGGCCTCGTTCTCGGCGGGCAGGGCCAGGCCCGGCCGGCCGAAGTCCGCGCGCCCGAGGTCCGCGTACGCCTGGGGCAGTCGCTCCGCGTACCACTCCTCCAGGGTCTTCAGCAGGGTGGTCTTGCCGGTGAGGCGCCCGCCGGCGCACTCGATCAGCAGGGGGATCCCGGCCGGGATGCGCAGCCGGGTGCCGTTCCCGGGGGCGGGCCCCGCCAGTTCGAGGCCGACCAGCGAGGGAACGACGGCCTTGAACACTGCCGCCCGTCCGTCCAGAACCACCGCGACCCCCAGTCCTCCGGCGCGGCGGGAGTGCGCCGCGCCGGATGGAGGATAGGGGAGCCGGCCGCTCCGCCACAGGGATATCGCCGCGCGACCGGTCCTCGGTTGCCGATTCGTGATCTGCCTGATATGCCGTCAGATCGCTGCGGGGGGACGGTCGGTGGGGCCCGTCGGACTGACGGTGCCCGTGGTGTCCATGGGGCCGGTGGGACTGGTGGGGCTGGTGGGGCCGGGTCAGCTGGGCGAGCCGGTCCAGATGACGTTCTTGTGCTCGCTCCCGACGCCGTGGTCGAACCTGACGGAGAACGGGTCGGCCGCATCGCCCGGCAGGGCGTACGCGGTCAGCCCGTCGGCCTCCTCCCCCGGGGCCAGGGACTTGGTGAGGATCTTCATCCGTCCGCTGCCGTCGATCAGGGTGAAGACGAGGTTGCCCTTGGCGTCCCTGACGGTGGGCAGCCCCGATCCGTAGAGCGAGACCTCCGCGGACCCGGTGTTGACGACGGTGATCCTCACCTGGACGATCCTGGCGTCCTTGGGGATCTCGCCCACGCTCCCGCGCGGGACGTACGGCTCCGGCGCGGCCATCGTCACCTTCAGCCCGTCCGGGTACGTGTAGGACTGACCGAACGACAGGCGCCGGGACCGCTCGTCCGCGGCCTCCTTCTCCTTCTCGGCCTCGATCCGCTTGCGCTCGGCCTCGATCCGCGCCTTCTCCTTGGCCGCCCGCTCCTGGGCGGCCTTGGTCGCGGCCTCGGAACGGGCGCGCTCGGCGTCCGCCGCGGAACGCCGCTCCTCGTTGACCGCGTTCACCCGCGACACGACGAACACCCCGGCGCCGACCGAGACCAGCAGGCCGGCGACGCCCAGGATCACGCCCGCCAGGGCCATCGCCCGGTTGGTCGCCACGCCCTTGCGCACGTAGCCCAGGCCGATGGCGCCGAAGACGACGGCGAGCAGGGCCGGCAGCCAGGACAGCCAGAACAGGATGACGGCCAGGCCGAGGGTGACACCGACGATGCCGAGCACCAGCGCGGCGATGCCCAGGCCGTTGCGGGGCTGCGGGGCGGGCATCGGCATCGGGTACGGCGGCCAGTACGGCACCCCGGGCACGCCGGGCGCCCCGGCGGGCGGCCCGGCGGGGGCGAGGGCGGGCGCGGGGGCGGTGGCCCCGGCGGGGGCGGTGGCCTCGCCCCGGCCCGGCGTCTCGCCCTGACCCGGGATCAGCGGCGGCGCCCACGGGTCGGCGCCGGCCGGCTCCTCGGCGGACGGCGGGCTGCTGTCGGGCGGGACGGGAACGGTCATACGGGATCCTTCGGGAACGTTGGGACGGCGAGCCGCCGTTCGGCCCTGGGCCGACGCCCCGCCCTGCGCGGGACGGCCGCCACCTCGTGCCGGACCCGCGCGTCAACCCCCTGGGACGGGACACCGACGGAATCGGCGAGTGATCAACATACAGGTGCCCGGTGCCGGCCCCGACGCCGCGGTGCGCGGGCGGCGCCCGCCGGCGGGCGGCCTCCTCACGGGCTGCTTCACCCAGGCGCTTCACCCAGGCGCTTCACCCAGGGCAGAACGCCGTGCCCTTCCCCCCGGGCCCGTCGTCCCTACGCTGAAGGGGTGAGCACTCATGCGCCCAACGAAGCCCGCGTCATCCCCCTGCGTCCGCACGCCTCGCCGCCCGCGTCCGACGAGCAGGGCCGTCCCCCGCAGGCGCCCGCGCGCCGGGAGCCGCTGTGGCGCAACGTCGTCGGCGACGTGCTGCGACGCGAACGGCTCGCCCAGGAGCGCACGCTGAAGGACGTCGCCGAGGCGGCCCGGATCTCCATGCCGTACCTGTCGGAACTGGAGCGCGGACGCAAGGAGGCCTCCTCCGAGGTGCTCGCGGCGGCCGCCTGGGCGCTGGGGCTCGGCCTCGCGGACCTGCTCTCGCTCGCCCAGGACGAACTGGCCCGCTACGCCGCCCCGAGCCGGATGGACCGGGGCCGCTCGGGTCACGGCCTGGCGGGCCGGGGCCGGACCTCGCCCACGGGGCGCTACGACGGCCTGTGCCTCGTCGCCTGAACGGAGTCGCCTGAACGGACCGGAGCGCGGCGGCGGCCGGTGCGGCGCGGGGCTCACCCCGCGCCGCACCGGCCGCCGCGCGGCTCAGAAAGTGTTGGGTAATCGGGTGATCACTCGTTCTTGAGGTCGTCGGCGAGGCGGCGGGCTGCTTCGGTCTCGATGGGGCCGCGCGGTT
>NZ_JBEXWT010000132.1:0-20015 GCF_040629945.1 Kitasatospora sp. NPDC005856
TGACCATGGTCATGGACCACAGGATCACGGCCTGGGCGCTGTCGGCGCGGGTCTCGTAGTCGCGGGCGAGGCGGCGTGAGCGCATGAGCCAGCCGGTTGGGTCGGCCGCGCGGCGAGGTGCCTGCCTGTGGCAGGTCCTTTTCCGCGCGGCCTCCCGCCGAACCGGACATGACGGTTTCCCTGTCATCCGGCTCTCCAGTGATCACGACGTGAGTGATCCGGCCGTTCGCGCCTCGTGGATGCGGTCATGGCAGGCAGCGCAGGCCACGAGGGTCTTGCGCCGCCGGTCGAGCATAACGCGCGCCCAGTCGGACGGCGGCCATCCGGCGCGAGCGAGATCGGCAAGGGCCCGGACGTGATGCACCTGGACATCACCGGTGGCCCCGCAGACCTCGCACGTGTCCGCCAGGAGCCGGGTGATCAGCTCCTTTTGCGGATAGTCCACCCAGACAGGCCGACGGTCGACGACCTTCGCCGACCGCTGCTGCTGGAGAGGGATTCCGCCGAACCGCGCCACCAGTGGCTGCCTGTTCTTCCGCTCGATGCGGGCCTCGAAGCAGACTCGGGGCCCGTTTTGTGTGTCGATCCTGGCCTTGTGCTTGGCGGCCATCTTCGTCACGGTCGAACGGTGCTTGCCCGCAAGGGTCTTGAGCATGGACGTTTCCATGACCCATTGCAACCGGTGCAGCCGGAAGACGTCTCCGGCGAGCAGGTAGTACTGGACGATGCCCCGGTAGACGGCCCCGAACGTGGCGACGATCGCGTGATCGCTGCCGTTGGTCAGTTCCGTTCGTTTCGCGGGCTTGCCGCGAACGAGATAGGGCTCGCACTTGGCCTTGATCACGTCCCTGGGGACACGAAGAGCGATCTGGCCATTGACCCTGCGGTAGCGGCCGGTTTTCTTCGTGTCGTTGTGCTGGGTCGTGATCTCGTAGCCGAGGAACCTTGCTGCCCGGGTGCGGGCGTGGGTGATCAGCGTTTTCTCCTGGGAGAGTTCCAGCTTGAGTTCGTCGCGCAGGAATTCCGCCAGGCGGTGCTTGATCTGCTCGGCCTCGGCCTTGGGTCCGGTGAATCCGAGGAGGTGGTCGTCTGCATAGCGGACATAGCGAAGCCTGCGATATGACGGATCGTTGGGATCCGCACTCGGCAGGCTCACCATCCGCTGACGCAGTGTCCGGGCGTGTGCCCGGTCTCCGCGCCGGCGGGATTTCGCCAGAAGATTCTGCAACTCCAGATATGCCGGGTTCCTGACCCGGCGCTCTCCACGGGTGTACTCCGGGATCAGAACTTTCTCGACAAACTCGTCCAACTTGTGCAGGTAGATGTTGGACAGGATCGGGGAGGCCACTCCGCCTTGCGGCGCTCCGGAGAGCGTGGCTCCCCATTTCCAGTCCTCCAGGTATCCGGCTGTGAGCATGTTGCGCACCAGCCGCAGGAACCGCTGGTCACGGATTTTCTCGCCGAGGATCGGCAGCAGGACCTGATGGTCCAGGCTGCCGAAGCAGTCGGCGATGTCCCCTTCGATGAACCAGGATGTCCCGGTCCAGGTGTGGGCCACCTCCCGCAAAGCGGTGTGGCAGCCCCGGCGGGGACGGAATCCATGAGATCGGTCGGAGAACGTCGGCTCGTAGTACGCCTCCAGCAGCAGGCGGACCACCTCGCCGACGAGCTTGTCCGACCAGGTCGGCAGTCCCAGCGGGCGCATGCTCCCGTTCTTCTTCGGGATGAGCACGCGCCGAACCGGCCGGAAGCGGTAGCGCTCGTGGCGCATCGCCTCGATGATCCGGTCGATCTTCCGCCGGGACATGCCGTCCACGGTTTCCGGCGTGACCCCGGCCGTCATCGCGCCGTGGTTGGCGTAGATGCGCCCGTAGGCCAGCAGATACAACTGCGGATTGAACAACTGCCGATACAGTTCATCGCACGGCAGACGGCGCCTGCCGCGCTCACGCAGGACACCCAGCACCGTTACGGCGCTCTGCATTTCGCATACCTCCCCATGTCCGGGCGTCCGAATCACCTGGCCCCCTTCGCCCTGCGGACGGCTTTCCCGCCCTCCCCGGCCGGGCGTGACTCCGGCGACTACTACGGGGCCTCCGTCGCCATAGGACTCGCGTCCCGTAGGCGATCCCACGTTCGTCTCTGCTCGTACGTTCTAGCGCGACTTAGGCGTCCCACTCATCTCCTTGAATGTCCCCGTTGGACATCGCTCCGCCCCCGGAAGTTGCACCGGCCAAACCTTCGAGACCGGTGCAGGGTGCGGCGTCGGTTACAGCTGTCTTTCCGACGGATGAGAACTTGCATCTTCTGGAGATTGGGCTTCAAACAATCCAGTCTTCGCCATATCGCGCGGGCCGCCCGGCACACCGTCCCTGACAACTGGACCCGATCACCGGTTTCCTGACATGCTCTTGTCCCCTTCACCTTTCGGATCCAGGTAAGTCATTCGGCCCAGGAACCTCCTTCCGAGTTCCTCCCGGCTGAGCCGGGGATACAAACAGAGCGCCTCGTGGCGCACAACGTCCTCTCTGCCACCCAGCGGCGCGGGACGACGCGGAACCCGGACAGGTCGTCGGTGCGCTTGACGATCTCCACGACCAGGGCGAGCTTGGTCTTCGCCCAGGTGACAAGGTCGCCGGTGTAGCCGCTGTCGGCCCAGATCCTGTGCAGGTGGCGGAACTTGGCCTTCAGTGCGGGGAGGATGTCGGCGGCGGTGGCCCGGTCGCCGGCGTCGGCGGGCGTGACCAGGATCATCAGGAGCAGGCCGAGGGTGTCGACGACCAGGTGTCGCTTGCGGCCGTTGATTCTCTTCGCGCCGTCGTAGCCGCGCGTCGAGCTGTGCACGCTGGCGGCGGCCTTGACCGATTGGGAGTCGATGACCGCCGCGGTCGGCTCGGGGGCACGGCCCTCCGCGGTGCGGACGGCAGCGCGCATCCGGTCGTGGAACTCGGTCAGCAAACCGGTGTCGCGCCAGCGGGTGAAGAAGGCGTGGACCCGCTTGAACGGCGGGAAGTCGGTGGGCAGCGCGGCCCATTTGACGCCGTTGTCGACGAGGTAGCGGATCGCATCAAGTATCTGGCGGTGGCAGTAGCCCTCCGGCCGCCCGCCCCGGCCGCCCATCCACGCCGGCACCGGCACCAGGTCCCGCACCGCTGCCCACTCGGCATCGGTCATGTCACTGTCGTAGCGTCGAACACGCTCGCCATGATCTCCCGCGTTGCCGTACCGGTGCGCGAAACAATCACACCTTGGAGGAGCGAAGTTGCCGCCGGCCGCGGCGACGGCATACAAATGCGGCAACAGGGCCTCCTTGCGCTTTCGGTCTCGACAACCTCAAAGCTGCACAGGGGCCCTGTCTTCATGCGGCGACAACACCGAGATCACCCGAATCGGGAACACGGGAACACTCGTGCTAACCCCAAGCCCCGCGACGGGTTTGCGGATGCCTTCTGAGGGAACGGTGGGCGGCGCTGGAGATGGTTTTGGCCGGGACCCGGCCGCCGCTGCAGCTGTGCATGGCCACCAGCAGCCGCGCCGAGGCCCTGTCCTGGTACCGCGGGCTCCAGCCGATGGGAGTCGAGGGAATCTGCGCCAAGGGCTGGAACACCCGCTATCGACCGACTGCCCGCGCGGGGGCGGGAGCCTGGCAGAAGATCAGGCACGTCGAAACCGTCGACGCCCAAGTGCTCGCCGTCACCGGCACCCCGTTGCGTCCGCAGAGCCTGGTGCTGCGCCTGCCCGATGGCGCCGCCGTCGTTACCTCACCACGCCTGGCCCCGGTCCAGGCCCAGCAGGTCGCCGACGCTCTCACCGGTCATCTGGCTCCCGAGGCCGACGGGACCGGGACAACGTGGACGGTCACAGGGCCAGTGCGGCTTGCCGAAGTCGTCATCGGCACCGGCCGACACGGCACGGTGCGGTTCGTCCGGCTGCGGCCCGAGGAGTAGGACGAGGGCCCCGGCGCACGGGGCCGCTGATCTATGGTCAGATCCCCAGCCCTCGTTTCATGCGCCGCACCGGCTGTGGCTCCTGACCGGCGGCAGCGAGCTGGGCTGCTGAACGCCTGAGAGTGACGCGGTCGGCGGCCTGAGGGTCGGGCGTGGTGGCGAGCTGGTGGTGGAGTCGCTGCGCCGAGAGGTCGACTCCGAGCGCCGAGACCACGGTGGCGAGGGCCGTCGCGGCGGCCGCGCTCGCCCGGCCCGCGGACCGGTACTCCTCGGCGAGCTCGGCCCGCCGACCGGCGGGCAACGGCCGGGCCGGCAGTCGGTTGTGCCCGGGGCCGGAGGCTCGCATCATCAGCCGTCGGGTGTCGGCGAGGCGTTCGGCGAGGACGGCGTGGTCCTCGGCGAGGTGCTGGAGGCGGGCGGAGATCTGGCGCAGGGCGTCGCTCCACACCGGCAGGGCTGCGGCGATGTCGGGGGCCTGCCGGGTGGGTCCCCCGTGGCCGTGGGACATCCGCCAGGCGGGATCGGCGTAGAGGAGCCGGCCTACCCGGTCGACCAGGGCGTGGGACTCGGCGGTAACGGCCGAGGGGGTGTTGTCGGGAGCGGATCGCAGGGGAGCCCAGCAGGCGGCGACGCGGCGCCAGGCGTGTTCGGCTGTTTCCCAGGCGGTGTCGGCGGCGTGGACGGACGCGAGGTGGGCGGACACGGTGGCCGGGGCGTGGTCGGCGGCGTGGGTGAACAGGGCCCGGGTCAGCCGGTAGACGGCGGCGGCGTTGGTGGCTGCTGTGCCCATGGCGGAGGCGGTGTGCGCGTAGGAGTCGTCACCTGCCTGTACGGCGCGCCAGCTGATGTCCGCGAGCCGGTCGGCCGAGGCGGCGGCGCCGGTGCCGAGCTGTGCGGGGGTCTCCGCCGTGCGGGGCGGGTCGGGCTGCAGCAGCGCGCGGGGCCGTACGGTGTCGAGCGCCACGGCGCCGAGCCGGACGTCCGGGTCGGCGGCGAGCGCCCGGACCTCCTGCTGCACCAGTCCGAGCTGGTCGACGACCCGGCCGAGGGCTCGGATGCGCTCGGTGAAGGACGCGCTGGACGTGGCCGAACCAAGGCGGCCCACCAGGTCCGCGACCGTTCCGGTGAGAGCGAGGACCCTGACCAGGACGGCGGTGCGCAGCTGCGTGCTCTCCAGGGCGAGCCCGTGCCGGGTGAGGGGTCGGCCGTCGGGATCGGTGTGGGTGGCGAGCAGGTCCAGGCCGGTGCGCAGGGCCTGGACGGCATGGGGGACGTACCGGGGGGCCTGGAACGCCTGGAGGGCCGTGAGGGCCGGCGGCTTGCCGTAGGCGGCCCTGAGCTGTCGGGCGGCTTCGGCCAGGGCCACGTGCAGCCGGGCCCGGCGGGCACTGTCCGGTGCCGTCGCCGGGCCGGGGCCGGTGGGCGCCCGGTCGGGCAGGGTGTCCACCGGTTCCCAGCCGTACCGGGTCTCCACGGCGAGGAGGAGGTCCAGCAGGTCCGCGGCCTGGTGGCCGACGGTCCGTCGGTAGAGTTCCGAGCTCCGCTCGATCGGCAGGTGATCGGCGTGGGTGAGGTAGCTGGCGGCGAGGGCGACGAACTCGCCGAACTCGGCGCTCACCGGGCGGTCTGCGCCGGGCGGAGCGTGGTGCGCACCGCGGCGGCGGTGTGTCCGAGGAGGCGGACGGCAACCAGGGCGGTCAACGCTTCGTCCGGCACCATCGTGGTACCGGCTGCCGCCGCGAGCCGGCGCTCCGCCTGCTCCAGGAATTCGGCGAGCCGTCGGCCGTCGGCGAAGGTGAGATCGGTTTCGGGGTCGTCGCCGTCGTCGGGCTCCGGCAGGAAGCCGCGGAGCTCGATCGCGTGGTTGTGGGTGCCGTAGGCGGCCAGTGTGTCGCCGTCGTTGCCGCCTGCGGCGGCTAGGGCCCAGTACACGGTCTGGTTGGCGAGAGACCAGGCCGCCGAGAGCGGGCCCTGGATGCCGGGCTCGGCAAGGCGGGCGGCGATGCGGTCGAACCAGGCGGTCGTCATGGTGGACTCCTTCGTCGGTCGTTGTCGTGGCGGTCAGGGTGGCGGATCCGGCCGTCCCCTGGGCTGGTGGTGCGGGTTCCTGTGGATAACCCGGGGGTTCCGGCGGTTGTGGACTGATCCGGTCCCCCGAACGGGGGATCAGGTGACGATCCGGCGGACGGCGACGACCTGGTTGGGGCCGCCGTCGGCCGCCCTCCAGGCCTGGTAGCTGCCCGCCCGGATCTGGAGGCCGGTGCGGGGGGCCTCCAGGAGGCGGCCGTCGCCGATGTAGAGGGCCACGTGGCCGGGGCGGCCCGGACCGCCGTCCGTTCCAGTGGTGAAGACGAGGTCGCCGGGCCGGACGCTTCCGGGGTCGACCGGTTGCCCCTCCTCGACCTGGGTGAAGGTGGTGCGGCTCAGCCGGATCCCGGCGTGGGCGTAGGCCTGCTGGACGAGGCTGGAGCAGTCGCACCGGTGGGAGGGGGTGGCGCCCAGCGGGTCGGTGCAGTCGCCGCCGTACTGGTACCAGCCGCCGCGTTGGGCCAGGGCCCAGCGGATGGCGGCGGCGGCCTGCGGGTGGGTGCCGGCCGGGACGTCCCACCCCGGTGGGAGGGCGTCGTCGGCGGCGGCCGGCGGCCCGGCGGGCGAGGGGGCGGTGAAGTCCGGGACCGCGGCGACGACGGCGGCGACGTACCGCTGGGTTTCCGGGTACGGCGGGATGCCGTGCGCGGCTTCGACGGCGTGCCAGCCCGCGTTGTAGCCCGCGAGCGCGAGCTGCCACGGGTCGGCGGCGATGCCGGACTCGCGGGCCTGGCGGATCAGCGAGCACATCATCCGGCCCTGGGCGTCGATCGCGTCGGCCGGCTCGAACGGGCTGGTCACGCCGTTGGCGTCGGCGTCCCGGCCCCAGGTGCGCCAGGTGTCCGGAACGAACTGGGCGATGCCCTGGGCGCCCGCCGCCGAGACCGCGTTGGGGTCGAAGCCGCTCTCCCGGTGAAGCTGGGCGGCGAGCCGGGGAGAGGTCAGGCCCTGGTCGCAGGCCCCAGCGGCGCGCTCGATCATCGGAACGTACGACGCCGGGACGCTGCCCGGCCGAAGCGCGCTGCCGTACGGTCCGTGCCCCGGGGCGCTCGCCGCGGCCGGTACGTCGGTGGCGGCCGACAGCAGCACCAGGGCGAGCAGTCCAGCGGGTGCGGCGACCGCGCCGCCCGCCAGCAGGATCGTCCGTTTGGGCATGGTCCAGGTCCCCCGATCGTGTGGCACCCGTCGGTGTGTCAGGTACTGACCGGCCGGGCAGGCCGGCGCGGCCGGTGGCGAGGTGGCTGTCCGGGCGCCGCCTGCCGCACCGCCGGAGCGGGCCGACCTGCCGACCGGGAAGGCGCCCGGAGCGGCCGGACACGAGGACTCGCGGACAAAGACGCCGCAGGTGGGCCGCTGCCTCGATGGCCGGCATCACCTCCGGCCGGCCGTCGAGGCAGCGAGGACAGGGCCGCATGCCGGCCCCGGCCCCGAAGTCGGTGGTGTCGTACGGCACCGGCGCACCCCCGGTCACGATCCGCTCCAAGTCGATCGCCGAGTGTAAACAGAGCCGGTCGTCACTGTGCTAGACAGTGCGGCTACGACCAGTGATGGCCATGAACCGGCATCGAGCTGGCATCGCTGAACACCAGTCAGGTGGGAGGGAGTGAACATCGGTGGGCAGGTCCGCGCCCGTGGCCGGGCTGCACGCCGGCGCCCGGCTCGTCGTCCCGGTGCTGGGGGCGGCGGCCGGAAGCGGCCGGAGCACCGTGGCCCTGCTTGCCGCGGCCGGACTGGCCCGGCTCGCCTCGACGGTAGTGCTCGACAATGCGTCGACCGCGTCGTCGCCGTGGCGCCGCTGGCCGCTGGCCGGCGGCCCCGGGCTCGCCTCCGTACCCGCCGACCGGCCCCTGAGCACCGGTCAGGTCCGCGCCGCCGCCTCGTCCTGCCTCGACGGCCGGGTCCAGGTGCTCACCGACCGCAGGCCCTGGTCGCAGCCGCCGCTCGCCCTGCCCTCGGCGCCGTCGGCGTGGCCGGCGCTGGCAGGGATCGGCGGCTGGCAGGTGAGCGTGGCGGACACGGCGCTGACCGTCGCGGACGACCTCGGTGACGCCGGGGTCCACTCGCGCACCGCCCAGTGGATGCTGTTGGAAGGGGCCGTGCCGGTGATCTGCGCGCCGACGTCGAGAGAGGGCCTGGAGGCGGCCGCCGTCGCGATCGCCGCCGCCGAGAGCGTCTGTCTGCCGCTTCAGCGGTGCGTGCTGGCACTGGTCGGCATGGCCGGTGGGATGCCGCGACAGTGCAGGGCGGTCGCCACCATGCTCACGCCCCGGGTCGGCGCGGTGGTACGGGTGCCGCACTGCCCCACCTGGCGGGCGCACGCCCTGCGGACCGACCGGCTCAGCCGCCGGTTCGAGGCGGCCGGCACCGGGCTCGCCGACACCCTGATCACCACGGCCGAGAGGTCCTGGGGCCCGCTGCGGGCCCCGGCCGGGACGGCCGCCACTTCGGAGGATCCCTCGCATGACGACCTCTATGTCGCTGCTGGCCGCCCGGCTGACCACCCTGCCGTTCAATGACCCCACCAGCGCCCCGAGCGGGTCGTTCTACGACGTCGGGAAGAACTTCAAGCCCGAGGTGCCGAGCGGGGAGGTCGGCAGCGCGCTGACCACGATCGTCAACTGGACGATGGGCGGCTGCCTGGCTCTCGTGGTCGCGGCGCTGTGCGCGTGCGCCGCCATGGACTCCTTCGGCAGCATCTCGGACAAGCCGGATGTCAGCGCCCGGGGCAAGGCCGGCATGCCGAAGTGCTTCCGCGCCGCCGTGGTCATCGGCCTGGCCTGGCCGATCGTCGCCCTCGGCGCGAGCCTGAAGGGCTGACGGGATGGACTCCGTCGAGCTCCGCCGGCGCCGGGCCCTGCGCACGCTGGTCACCGGGGCGGCCCTGGCGGCGGCCGCCGCCGCGGGCGCGGTCGCGGTCCTGATCTGGCAGGCCGGACCCGGACCGCGGGCCGGCGCCGCCGCCCCCGCCACGGCTTCGGCTGCCGCCGTACCGCCGTCCGCGAGCCCGTCCACGGTGGTGCAGGCTGTGCCGCTGCCCGCGCCCGCCCGGGTCGAGAAGGGCATTCCGGTCGGCTACCCCCACACCCTGGCCGGTGCCGTGTCCGCGGCCGCCCACTACACCGAGGCCCGTGACCTGCTGAGCCCCGACGCGGTGCCCGGACAGATGAGGGTGATGGCCGGCAAGGACGACGAGAACTTCTTCAAACTGACCTCGCTGGCGATCGCGGACGCCCGGGACTGGCGGCGCCTGCTCGGTCTTCCCGAGGCCGGGGGCAGCACCGGCTCGGACTTCATCGCCCTCCAAGTCCGCGCCTACCAGGCCACTGCCGTGAGTGCGGACGCCGTCGACGTGTGGCTGCTGACCACCCAGACCCCCACGGTCGGCGGCATCCAGCACGGCACCGGCGTCTTCGCCATCGCCGCCCCGGTGGTGTGGGACGGAGGAGACTGGCACCTGACCGAGAAGAAGGTCACGCAGTCCCCGGTCGTCGAGGATCCGGGTACCGCGCAGGCCGACGCGGCCGGCTGGAGGCCCGTTGCCTACCAGCACTAGCGGCGTGCGGCGCGCGGTGCTGGTCCTGGTGCTCGTCCTGGCCGCGCTGGCCGGGCCCGCCACCGCGTTCGCCGCCGCGCCCCCGCCGGTTCCCGTCCCGGGCGCGGCCGCCGGAACACCCTGCCCCGCGCACACCCGGCCCGTCGGGCAGCCCGAGAAGCTGACCGCCACCGGTCTGCAACCGAAGCCCCCGGCCGAACAGATGGACGCGCGCGGTGGCTGTGTACCGCTCGACGAGGACGGCTGCCGGGCTCTCGGGCTGAGGGACGACCCGCTCACCACCTGTGTGTACTCCACCTTCAAGCACAAGTACTGCGACGCCGATCTCCTGCCCCTGCCCGGGATGGAGGTCTACTGCGAGAACGCCGACAAGGAAATGGCTGCGTGGTGCCAGCAGCACACCAACAGCACCCACTGCATGGTCAGCGCCAAGCACAGCCTCGCCACCGCCCTGAAGAACCCCGGCGCCGCGATCGCCGACGAGGGCACCAGCCGGCTCGCCCACACCTTCGCCAGCGCGGCGAAGTGGGTGCTCGGGGAGATGGCCAAGGCGGTCCTGGAAGGGTCCGTCGTGGATCTGGACGCTGACGGCATCTCGGACACCCTCGCCCTGATGCTCCAGCTGTCCGCGATCATCGCGGTCGTCCTGCTGTGCGTGGAGGTCACCCGCACCTGCGTCTCGCAGGAGGGCAAGGGGATCGCCACGGCGGTCACCGGCCTGGTCGAGTGGGCTCTGAGCTGCGCGGCCGTGTACACCGTCACCCAGACCCTGATCTGGGCCGCCGACGACGTCTCCACCTGGATGATCCGCTCCTCCGGCCTGACCACCGACCAGTTCGTCGGCCGCGTCACCGGCCTGTTCGCGGGCATGGACGTCGTCTCGGAGGTCGGCTGGCTGCTGGTGCTGGGCGTCGTCGGGTCGCTGGTCGCCGGGCTGATGTGGCTGGAGTTCGTCTTCCGGCACGACGCCCTCGACCTCCTGGTCGTCAGCTTTCCCGTATCGGCGGCCGGGGCGATCAGCGAGTTCACGCGGCAGTGGGCGCCGACGGCCCGACGGGCGGTGTACTCGATCGCGATGATCAAGCCGGTCGTCGTGCTCACCCTGCTGATCGGGCAGGGCATGGTCGGCGCGGCCACGACCGTCACCGGCGTCGTCGGCGGCCTGCTCGTCGTCGGCGTCGGCGCCGTCGCCTGGCCCATCGCGGGCCGCTTCATGCCGTGGTCCGGCGGCGGCAACAGCGGCGGGTCGGTCGCGAGCGGCATCATCGGCGCGGTCGGCGGCACCGCCGCCTCGGCGGTCTGGGGCCGCGGTGGCGGGGCTCCCTCCGGGAGCGGCGCGGCACCGCCGGGGCCGGCGCTGGCCAGGGCGGTGGAGTCGGACGACGCCGACCGGCGCAGGGCGGACGACGGCCGGCGCTCCTCGGCGGGCCGCGCGGTGATGGCCGGGCTGATGGCCGCCCAGGGCGTGAAGGCGGGCACCGAGCTGGCCTCCGGCGGTCTGGACGCGATGGCCGCGCACGCCGGGCTCAGCTCCGGGCGCGACATGGGCGGATCCGTCAACCTCCCGCCCAGCCGTTCCGGCGAGGCCTCCGCGCCCGCCGGGCCGCCGGGCACCGCAGGGGCGGCAGCCGCTCCCGCGCCCCGGCCGGCCCCCGCCGCCCGGTCTTCGTCCGTACACTCCGGCACGGCCGCTGCCGCGCCCCTTGCGGCTGCCGCCACGCCGCGACCGCCCTTGGCTCGCGCGGCGGGCGCGGCCCCCACGTCGCCGGGTCCCCCGCAGCCCGGCCCGACGAACGTCCCGACGAACGTCCCCGCGGACGTCCCTGCGGCCGCCGCCCACCCGACCCCGGCACCGGTCCAACCCCTGCCGGCCGATCCGCCACCAGGAGGTGAGGGGCCGTGACGTCCCCCGAGGAGCCGTCGACATACGGCGGCTGGCAGCGCGAGCGCAGCCCGTACCTGGGCGAGCTGAGCCTGAGCGGCCTGGTGACGGTCGCCGGCGCGGGCCTGGTCGCGATGCTGCCGGTCTACAGCCACGCGTGGGCGGGCGAGATCGTCGCCGTGCCCGTCGCCCTGATGCTGCTCGCCGCGGTCTACCTGCGGGTGTACGGCCTGACCGCGGCGGAGTGGCTCGTCCTCGCCGTCCGGTTCCAGATCGCTGTCGTCAGGAGGCAGACGATGTTCTTCAGCGGCGCGTTCGCACCCCGGCGATCCGACGGTGCGCGGTGCGCGGACCTGCCCGGCGTGCTGGCCCGCCTGGAGCTCCTGAAGGTGCCCACCGGGGCCGGCCGCGAGATCGGCGTCGTCCACGACCCGTTGCAGGGCCACTACTCGGCGGTCATGGAGGTGCGCTACCCCGGGATCGCGCTCGCCGACACGGCCCGGGTCGACTCCCGGGTCGCCGCCTGGGGCGGCTTCCTGCGGGGGCACTGTGTCGAGGGCGGGCCGATCGTGCGGATCTCGGTCACCGACCGGTCCGCTCCCGAGGACGGCACCGCGCTGATGGCGTGGACGACCGAGCACCTCGACCGGGGCGCGCCCGCCGCGGCCCACGACCTGGTCACCGGTCTCGCCGCCGAGGCCGCGCCCGCGGCCTCCACCCGCCGCACCTTCCTGACCGTCACCCTGGCCGCGTCCCGGGTCCGCCAGGACATCAGGAGCAGCGGCGGCGGCACCCTCGGGGCGACGGCCGTCCTGGTGCGCGAGTTGCTCGCCATGCAGGGCGCGATCGCCGCCGCCGACCTCCAGGTCGTCGCCACGCTGACCGTCGGCCAGATCGCCGAGGTGATCCGCACCGCCTACGACCCGGGCGAGGTGCCCGTGCTCGCCGCCCACGCCGCGGCCGCCTCCGCCCCCGGGTGGGCCGGCACACCGCCGGGCGTGGACGAGTCGGCCGCCGGCCCCGCCGCGGCCGAGCAGCACTGGAGCCGCTACCGGCACGACAGCGGCGTGTCGGCGAGCTTCGAGGTCTACGGGTGGCCCGAGGGCCGGGTGTACGCGAGCGTGCTGACCCCGCTGATGAGCCCCTCCGGCACCGCCCGGCGGAACGTGTCGCTCACCTACGAGTGCCTCGGCGCCCGCACCGCCCGCGCCACGCTGAGCCGCGAGCGCACCAAGGCCGACGTCAAGCGCCGCGTGCGCGCGCGGGGCGGGCGGATCGAGTCCCTGGACGAGCGCAAGGCGCTGGTCGACACCCAGGACCAGGACCACGCCCGTACGGCGGGCCACGGCATCGCGCGCTTCACCGGCGTGGTCACCGTGACGGTCGAGGAGCCCGACGAGCTGCCGCTGGCGACCGCCCGCCTGAAGCGCGACGCGTACACCTCCGGCCTGCGCCTGCGCGAGCTGTACGCCGCGCAGGACAGCGGGTTCGCGGCGACGCTGCCGCTCGGGCTGGGTCTGCCGGTGAAGCGGCGGGCGGTGATCTGATGGGCCGCCTGAGCGACTGGTTGCGCCGCGGGGACAGCGATCTGCCCTCGATCGGCCTGCCGGACGTCCTGACGACCGGTCCGGCGCCGGTTCCCGCTCAGCGCGGACGGCGGGCGCCGCGGCGCCCGGCCCCCGCGGCACCGGCACCGGCACCGGTCCTGGGGTGGCCCGGCCCCCACGCCGGGCGGGCCGTGCGGGTGGCGAGCCCCGAGGTCCACCGCTGTGACACCCACAACCTCGCCGGCCTCTACCCGTTCGGGGGCGGCTCGGCCCTGCCCGCGGTCGGCGCCTACATCGGCCACGACGTCCTGACCGGCCGGCAGTTCTCCATGCACCCGGGCGCATGGGTCCAGCACAAGATCGTCTCCAATCCCGCCGTGCTGGTCACCGGCACCATGGGAGCCGGGAAGAGCGCGCTCATCAAGGCCCTGTCCACCCGGCTGGCGGCGTTCGGCGTGAAGGTGCTGATCGCCGGCGACGTGAAGGGCGAGTACGGGCGGGTGTGCCGCTGGCTGGGCTGCGAGCCGCTGGAGCTCGGCCCCGGGCTGCCCGGGCGCGTCAACCCGCTGGACGCCGGCTCGCTCGGCGACGGCCTGGAGCGCGTCACCGACCCGGTGGAGTGGCGCGAGCGGCTCACCGAGATCCACCGGCGCCGCCTGAGCCTCCTGTGCACGCTGCTGGAGCTGCAGATGCGCCGGCCGCTGACGCCGGAGGAGACGGAGGCGATCTCCGCCGCGATCAAGGAGGTCACCGGCCAGCTGAGGGGCACCACCGTCCTGGCCACCCCGACGCTTCGCGCCGTGCACGCCGCCCTGCGCGACCCGAGCACCGAGATGGCGCGCGAGCTGCGGATCCGGGGCGAGGACATCCAGGCCACCCGGGAGGCGACCAGGGCGTCCCGGGCGGCGCTGGCCACCATGCTCGACGGGCACGTCGGCGACCTGTGCAGCACGGCGGAGACCTCCACCGGCCGCATCGACTGGTCGGCGCCGATGGTCAGTGTGGACATCTCCCGCACCCGCGCCTACGGGGACGAGACCGTCGCCATGATCATGATGTGCATCTCCAGCTGGACCCAGGCCGCGATCGACCAGCCCGGCGGGCCCCAGCGCCTGGTCGTGCGCGACGAGCTGTGGCGGGCGCTCCAGGTCGGCGGCGCCACGGTGATCCGCAAGCTCGACTCCGACCTGCGCCTGCACCGGGCCGACGGGGTCTTCGACCTCGCCGCCACCCACCGGCTGTCGGACTTCGAGGCGGTCGGCCCGGCCGGCTCCGAGGCCGTGATGATCGCCCGGCACATGGTCTCGTCGTTCGACACCAAGGTCACGATGGCTCAGGACGTCCGCTCCCTGGGCGCGATCCGGGACGCGGTCGGCCTCACCGAGCCGCAGGTGGAGCTCGTCTCCGGCTGGGGCCGCGCGCACGCCGGCCGGGGCCTGTGGATGCCCGGCCGCTCCGGCGCCTTCCCGGTCCAGCTCCACCTCACCGAGACCGAAAAGGATCTCTACCACACGGACGAGCGGATGGCCCTGTGACGGTCGACCGGCGCTCCGAACCGACCTGGGCCCCGACGTTGCTCGGCGCCGCGGTGCTGTGGCTGCCGGCGTCCGGGCTGATCGCCGCCCGGGTCTGCGCCCTGCTCACCGCGAGCCCCTGCCACCTGGTCGGCGGCGCCGGCCTCGCCGCCGTCACCTGGCCGCTGCGCGGCCCGGCCGCGGCCTTCGCCCCGGCACCGTCGGGCTGGCTGTGGTGGCCGCTGCTGGTGCTGGTCTGGGCCGGCCCGGTCGCGGGCGCCACGTGGCTGTGGGTGCGCCGCCTCGCCGACCCCGGCGCGGACGGCGCCCGCTGGGGCGGCCGGGCGACCGAACGCCGGCTCCGGGTGCCCGAGGAGCCCGACCGGCGTCGCAACCGCATGGCCTTCGGCCGCAGCAAGGCCCGCCGGAACTGGATCCTCGCCGCCCAGGAGAACATCTCCGCGACCGTGTTCGGCCTGCCGGGCAGCAGCAAGACCACCGGGCTGGTGCTGCCGATCGCCGCCGAGTGGTACGGCCCCTGCGTGATGACCACCGTCAAGGCGGCCGACCTCGACGTGGTGTACGCGCGGCGGGCGGCCCTGGGCCCGGTGTACGTCGTCGCCCCGGCCGGCCTGCCCGACCGCCCGACCGCCCGCTGGTCCCCGGTCGACTACTGCGCCGACGCCAAGGCCGCCGACCGGATGGCCGGCTGGCTGGCCGACGCCGCCTCGACCGCCGGCGACCCGCGCTCCGGCCCCTGGGTCGACCAGGCCAAGGCCGTCGTCAAGGGCGTGCTGCTGGCCGCCAACCTCGCCGGCGGGGACATCACCACGTTCAGGCGCTGGCTCGCGCTCGCCGAGGACGCCGTGGACGAGGTCCGCGAGGTCCTGGTCGACGGCGGCCACCCCGACGTCGCGGACGACTACGCGGCCGCGTTCGCCCTGCACCCCGACGGCGTCGGCTCCATCAAGTTCACCCTGTCCGTGATCACCAAGGTCTACGCGGACGAGGAGGTCCGCGCCACCGCCGCCGCCAGCGACTTCACCGCCGAGGAGATCCTCGACCGGTGCGGCACCGTCTGCCTGATCGCCAGCGAGGCCGACGGCGAACGCTTCGCGCCGCTGCTGACCGCGATCACCGCGAGCATCGTGCACGCCGCCCAGGCCCGCTACCAGCGCACCGGCCGCCCCCTCGACCCCGCGCTCGGCCTCGTCATCGACGAGGCCGGCAACTGCTTCCGCTACAAGGCCCTGCCGAGGCTCCTGACCGTCGGACGCGGCATCGGCATCGTCGCCCTGACCGTGTGGCACGACCTCAGCCAGCTGATCGGCGTGCTCGGCCGGGAAGCCGCCAACACCGTCATGAACGCGAGCGGCCTGCGCATGCTGCTGCCCGGCAACGCCGACCCCGAGACCCTGCGGGCCTTCACCAACCTGCTCGGCCGGGCCCTGGTCACGAGGAGGTCGACCAGCAGGGGAGGCGGCGGTGCGTCCACCTCCGAGCAACTGGTCGAGACCGACCTCGCGCCCACCCACGTGCTGCGCGAGCTGCCCGACTTCACCGCGATCGCCGTCTACGGCAACCAGCGCCCCGTACGGGTGCGACTCCGCCGCACCTACGCCGACCCGGACCTGGTCAGGCTCCTGGCCGGGAAGCCCGAGCCGACGGCTGCGGCGGCCCCCGCGCCAGTGGTGGTCCCGCCGCGGCCGCAGCACCCGCCCACGACACCCCCGGTCCCGCTGACCAAGTCCTGAGGAGAAGAATCCGTGTCCGAGACCTACACCGAGCCGACCGACGGCCTGGACCCGGCCGATCCGTGGACGGACCTCCCCGAGCCCGACCCCGCGCCCGTGCCGCGGATCGTCCTGCGCGACATGGAGCCGCAGGAGCGGCGCTCCCGGCTGGAGGAGCTCGGGCACTGGCTGCGCTGGCTCGTGGAGGTCAACCCGGAAGCCCGCGCCTCGGTGCCCGCCTGCTGGCACCGGCACGAGGACGTCATCGAGGTCCTCCTCGCCCTCCAGATCGGATGGGTCCGGTCCTACACCCGCCCCAGCCCGGGCCGCGACACCGCCGAGGCGGACTGGCTGATCACCGCGAACAACCTCCTGCCGACCACCCGCCGCGCGAAGTGCGCCAACGGGCACGCCGACCCGGCCGCCCGGCCCTGGGGCGGGCCGGACGAGGAGACCCTGCGCCGGTGGCTGGAGGAGCCCGGCGGCCTCGGCACCCGCGAGCGCGAGCACCCCAGCCCGGCCCTGGCCGCCGAACTGAGCACCGACGAGCAGCCGCTGTAGGACGCCGGATCCGACGACACCCCGCCCACCCGCCGAGGCCCGGTGGACGCCGGCCGACCCCGAGGAGGACCTGATGCCAACCGAGCCCGCCGAACCCGACACGGGAGCACGGGACCAGCTCACGCCGGAGGACGTCGCGGCCGGCGGCCCCACCCCACCGTCCACGACCGGCGGGACCGTCCGGGAGGCGGGGGCGGCCGGCACGGCCGACGGCGCGGAGCCGCCCTACAGCGTCTTCGGTGACCCGGCGTACGAGATCGTCGAGTCCCGGCGGGTCGGTGAGAGCACCTACGTGCGCGCCTACCGGCGCGGAACCGAGGAGGAGTCCCTCTGGGTCCACCGCGGCGAGGAGTCCGAGGAGCTCATGACCAGCGGCGGGGCGTTCCGGCCCCATGACGCCTACCGCGCGATGACCGGACCGGACGCCCCGACCTCGCTCTACGAACAGCTCCTCAAGGAAGACGACCTCTGGATCGTCCAGGTCCGCGACCACGAGAGGTGGGAACGCGAACGCGAGCGGGCCGAGGACGAGGCGGCCCTGCACGGCCTGGACGCGGGGCCCGACGACGGCGACGACATGACCCGGGCCGAGGACGACGGCATGGCCCGGGCCGCGACCGACGGGGGCGCCGCCGCGAAGTCCCCTTCCACCGACGGCGGTTGGATGTCCGACGCGCTGACGCTCACCGCCGACATGCCGCAGGAGCAGGCCGCGCTCCTGCGGGAGCGCCTCGGTGTGCTGACCGCCACCCTGCGGGACGACCGGCACGAGAGCGCCCCGGGCGACGCGGCGCAGGCCGGGCTCCCGCCCGAGCAGGCCCTCGCCGAACTCACCTCCGCCATCGAGACCGTACGGGCCCGCGCGGAGTGGTGGCTGGCGCTGCCGCAGTGGGCACAGGTCCAGTCGGTCCAGGCGGCCGCCGTCGGGGCCTGGTCCACCGTCAAGGAGGCCGTCGGGCAGCAGACCGTGCTCGCCGACGGCGAGTACCGGGCCACCCGGCTCCTGCGGGGCATCTGCGCCGCGGCCTGCCGGTCGGTCGCCCGCCACGCGGCCGACCTCGCCCATGACCTCACCACCCGCGGCTACGGCGGCACACCCGCCTGGACCGCGCTGCGCGCCCTGTCCCGGCGGGCCGGAACGCTGGCCGCACGGGTCCTCGGCCGTCCCGTCGACCGCGCCACCGCCCGGCGCCTGGCCGCGCTCGACGCCGAGGTCGCGGCGGTGGCCAGGGCGGAGCGGGCCGACCGGCGCGCGGTGCTGGCCGACGGTGCCGACCGGGTCGCCGCGGCCTTCGCGGCCTGGGCCGGCACGCCGACGGGCCGCCGACTTGCGCGTTCCGCCCATCCGCGCGCCGCCGCACTCCGCAGGGCCTGGCAGGGGATCCCACGCCCCGGCGTCGAACCGGTGGCGGTGGCACGCGCCTACGCCCGGCTGGCGAGGGCGGCCCGCTCCCTGGCCGACGCCGCCCGCGCCGCGCGACGGTTCCGCAGCGCCGACGTGGCGGTGCTGGACGCCGTCACGCGGGCCGCGGACGAGCACACCCGCCGGGTCGCGCCCGCCGCCGGTCTCACGCCGCCCCCGCCCACCGTCCGGCACGCCCCGTACGCGACCAGGCAGGGCGCGAGCGGCGGCTCCATGCTGGTCGCGGACGCGCTCAACGCGTGGACGGCGACCGAGATGGGCGGCCGCCTGCGTGGCTCCCGGCACCCCCGGGTGGCCGCGCTGAGGGCGGCCTGGAGGAACCTTCCCCCGGTCGAGCTCCCCGACGGCCCCGCCGCGGCAGCCAGGGCCTTCCACCAGGTCGCGCACCGGACGCGGGCCCTCGCCGAGGCGGCCCGCGCCGGCGGCCGCTTCCGGCCCGCCGACCTCGCCGCCCTGGACGCCCTCGCCCTGGACGCCGCCGTCCACGCGGGCCGACTGGCCGCCACCGCCGGCATCGTGCTGCCCTCCGGGGCCGGTGCGCCGGCGACGCCTGCGCACCAGGCGGCGGCGGTACGGTTCGACGGGCCGTCACAGCGGGCACCGCGCACGGCGGTCTGAGCTCCCGTTCGCGGGCGGTCGGGCCGCACCGGCCGGGGGCACTGCTACGGCCGGTAGGAGGGCGGGACACCGTCGAGGGGCAGGCGCTCACGGTACCGGTGCACCGTCTGCGGCCCGCCCAGCTCGGCCTGCCGGAGCATGACGGTCTTCCGCTTCTCGGCCCGGCGCCGCTGGACGGCGGGCAGGCGTTCGGCCGCCTCGTGTGCGCGCTGGTCGGCCGGCATCGCCGTACGCGCCCGCTGCTCGTCCCGCAGAGCGTCGATCCGTAGGCGAAGGCGGCCAGCCCGGTCGCGGTACTCGCGGGCGGTGCGGTGGTGGTGCCGGGCGTCCTGGTCCGCGATCCGGCGCAGGTGGTCGCGGTAGGCCTCGGCGCAGCCGCCGATGCGTGCCCACAGTTCCAGTGCGGCGTCGACGCCGGCGGGGTCGCCGATGTCGGCGAGCGCCTGGGCGCGGACTGTGCGGTGGTGGTGCTCGGCCTGGAGCAGGGCCTCGAACTCCGCCTGCCGGGTGCGCCGCAGCTCGACGAGGGCTTCGCGCTCCCCGCCGGGGAACGCGGGACGGCCGGACGGTCCGGCGGCGGCGAGTTCGTCGGCCAGGCGGGCCCGGCGCCGGGCCAGGTCGGCGAGTGCGGCGTCGGCCGCGCGCAGCCGGTCGTGGCCGGTGACGCGGTCGACGAGCGCCTGGACCTGTCGGTCGATGCGGCCGCCGGGGAGCATCCGGGCCTCGGCGCGGGCGGCACGGTCCTCGGCGTCGGCCGCGGCCTCGGCCTGGCGCGCGGCGCGGTCGAGGGCGGTCCGCAGGGCCGCGTCGAGTTCGGCGTCCGACCAGCCGCCGAACGGGCGTTCCCGCCAGGCGGGGACGGCGGTCGGGACGGGGCGCCGCCGGTCGGGACGTTCGGCCGGCTGCCCGACGGCAAGCCGTTCGGCGGCCCGGCCGCGCTCGGCGTCGGCCCTGGCCCGCAGGCCGTTGGGGGCGGTCCGGGCCAGCCGCCGTTCGGCGGCGGCGAGCGCCTCTGCGGCCCGGACGGCCAGGGCGGTGTGCGCGTCCGGCGCGGCGCGCAGATGCTGACCGGCCCGGTGGACCTGATCCTGCGCTGGTACGACGAGCTCCAGATCGGTCAGGCCTCGCTGGCCCGGCTGGTCGGCGTGC